>JAJZHR010000272.1 GCA_021810815.1 Acidobacteriota bacterium
CTGCGCTGAGGTTGATCATGCCGGATGCTGCCCAGCTCACCGCCGTCGGGCTGCTCGAATTCACCTGGAAGCTGCGGCTTGGCCCACCAGCGATCTGGATGCCTCCACCGCCCGAGTACGTGAACGCCCCGGATATCGTCGGGTTCAGCACCACCATCGGAGCCGCCGCCTTCACCTGCATGATGCCGCAGGTGCAGGACATGTTCAGCGTCTGGTAACCGGACAAGGTCAGCAACGACATCACGTAGGTACGCACATTCTCGAGAATGGATACCTTCAGGAACGGATAGCTCCCTGCCCCGGTGACCCCAGAAACTGAAGTGGGGAAGGTCCAGGAGACGCTGTTCGATGCCGCGCCGCTCGTGAGGCCGGCCCCGTTATATCCGTTGGCGGAGGCGTAGTAGCATATCGTCGCGCCCGGAGTCGTGGAACAGTCGCCGCTCTGGCCAACCGTGAAATTGTTGCTGGTGGACATGCCTGACTGGCCGGCCAGCATGTCCATCGCCCCCGCCTGGCAGGCCGCGTCCGCCGCAGACCGCGCCGCCTGCTTGTGAAACCACAAATTCGTAATATCCACGGCGAAACCAAGAACAGCCAGCAGGAAGAGCGCGAGCATCAGCACGACCGAGATCGCAGCCTGCCCCTCTTCCCCCGTCGCGGCTCTGCCGTGCGCCTGTGGATGCAAACTCATCATGGCTAGTACATGATCCTTCCCTCGGAGGACACCTGCAGCAAATGGCTGCCAAGCGAATTCAAGAAGAGGGGCTGATAGGTGTATGCGATCGCCACCTGCACGCGCGAGGTCGCCGTCGAGGTGCCGTCGGGATAGCTCACCGTCACCGTCATGCTGCTGAGATTTCCAACATAATTGCCTGCATACGTCGTGACATCGCTGACTACGTTGGCGCCGCTGGCGTCCGCGCACCCCAGGCTTGGGCCGCTGCACGTCGAGCTGTCCATGCCATGGATGCAGGCGTAGCGCACGCCCTCCCGCGTTGCATCCTCCAGCGCTCCGTAGGTGTAGGCCATCACCGACATCTCAACGATGCCCAGCACCATGGCCATGATAATCATGAACCCAAGCGCGGTCTCGATCAGGATGGATCCCCGCTCGTCGCGCAGTGCCGCCGCCACAGGTCCACTTCGCCGATGCCCCGCATGCGATAAACCAGGCCGCCTGGCGGAGACGTATTGGATCTGCTGCCGCATCAGTCCATCGCCCTCATCGACACTTGCCGATGGAACTTGAGGCTCGGAAGCAGAGGCACGCTGAAAAACGATAGCGGCACCGGAGGCTGCACCGTGTACGTCACATCCACGCGTTGCAGAACAAACATGGGAGCTTCCGGGTCGGTCGCCGGGGTGTAGGTCGTTCCGCTCGCGCCATAGCTCGCGCACTTGGGAATATTGCCGTTCATGCCAAGCGCCTTGGTGCAAACCTCCACCGTGGTCGTCGTGGAAGAGTCCAGCAGGCTCTGAAGATCGGCCATGGCAAGCGCTGCCACGCTGTTCGTCGTGGACACCGGCCCCGCAGGGGGGATGCTGGTCTGCGCAGGCCCGGAGTATCCCATCACAGAGTACTGCGTGGAATTCCGCGCAGACGACGTGATGTTCGCTGCCGCGATGAAAAAATAGCCGAAGTCGACGGCGTATGCCAGCAGAAGCGTCAGGATCGGCATCATCACAGCTATTTCGATCAGGCTCTGGCCGCCGCTCTCGCGCAGCAGACTCCTGCATGTCGGCGACAGGATGCGCCAGCGTCGCTTGCGTCCCAGCGGCGACAGTCGGCCCTTCATCGCGTGCTGCTGCAGGGATGGCTCCATACTTCTTGAGCATACTGGCAGCGCGTGTAAGATCACTCATGCGGAAGCCATGGAATTGATGGAAGGGATGACTTAAGTCATGACCGAAAAGATGTATGACTCGCAAATTGCACCGCCATCCCTTGCCAACGCTCGTATCGGCCCGCGCGCCATCGCATTCTGTCTCATCGCGGCCGTCGTCTTCTACTGCGTTCCTCAATCCATGGCCGACCCTGACATCTGGTGGCATCTGCGGGACGCGCAGTTGCAGTTGGCGACCCACTCCTTCATCACTCGCGACCTGTTCTCCTTCACCGCCGCTGGCGCTCCATGGATGAACCATGAGTGGCTCGCCGAGCTGCCCTTCTATGCTGGATTCCATCTCCTCGGCATCAATGGAATCTACGTAGCTTCCCTGCTGGCGATCGAGATCATATTCAGCGGAATTCTCTATCTCGCATATCTCGGCTCCGGCTCATGGATTGCCGCATCGCTGGCGACCATTGCAGGCATATTTCTTTCCACAATATCCTTCGGCCCGCGCACGCTTCTCTTCGGATGGATACTGCTGGTGATCGAGCTCCTCATATTCACCCGCTCGCGCAAGCAGGAACGAATCGTATGGACGCTTCCGATCCTTTTCCTCGTCTGGGTGAACACCCACGGATCATGGCTCATCGGAATCACTATTTTCCTGCTCTTTATCCTGTCCAGCGGGATAACTCTGCAAATAGGTTGTATCGAGAACCGGGCCGCCTCGCGGCAGCAGCTTGTCCGCCTCGCCATGAGTTGGGCTCTCAGTGCGGCAGCTCTTTTCCTCAATCCATACGGATGGCGGCTCGTCTTCTATCCCTTCAACCTGGCCTTCCATCAAAAGCTGAACGTGGCGAACGTGGAGGAGTGGCAGAGCCTGGACTTCCACTCTCCGCGCGGGCGCATTCTCCTCTTCAGCCTGGTGCTTCTCTTTCTTCTGCAACTGCTCCGCGCGCGCAAGTGGAGCCTCTTTGAGCTGGCGCTCGCATGCGTCGGCATCTACTCGGCGCTCAACTACTCCCGCTTCCTTTTCCTTGCTGCCATCCTGGTCATGCCCCTGCTGGCCGCATCGCTTGCTCCTTTCACCCTGGCTCTGCGCCTGCGCCTGACGCCTCTGCTTCGCGCCGCCCTTGCCATCCTGATACTCGGCTGCATCCTTGGGCCGATCCGCACCCACAAGGCCAATGCCACCCTGTCCGATCCACGTTTCCCCCAGAAGGCCCTCCCCTTCCTCTCCACATTCCATCCGCAGGGAAGAGTGTTCAACGAGCAATTATGGGGAGGCTACCTTATCTGGAATAAACGGGATATTCCGGTGTTTGGAGACTCCCGCATCGATATTTTCGAGTACAACGGCTCCTTCAAGGACTATCTCGATATTATTCGGCTGACGAACCCCCTCGCGCTCCTCGACAAGTATCAGATCCGATATGTCCTCTTCGAAAGCAAATCCCCCCTCACCTATCTCCTGAAAGTAACTGGCAAGTGGAAGGTGGACTACGAGGATGACACCACCGTGCTGCTGGAGCGGGCCAGCCCTGCTTCAAAGTAGGTCCCCGGATAAAAGCCGCGACCACCCTGCTGCTCAATTATTTCCGGCTTCCAGTTGCCACCGGGGAAGGATGCGCATCCTGTATTGCGCGAAGGGGCGCGTCGGACGGATCCAAAGGACTTCCCCGCAGGAGATAGATCCGGTAGGCTGGCGCCACTGGATCCTTCGCGTCAGCCTCCTGCATCTTGGGCGAAAAGGTGCGAGTTGCAACTAACTTGTAGTTAGCTTGCATATATTCCGCTAATTCCGGCCACGTATCTATCTTCGAGAAATTATTATGAGTTCCTTGAAACCACTCATTCCCCAGCACAATCACCTCGGGCGGGTTATTCCTGGTAGCAGCCCAGTAGGACTTGCGGGCGGCCTTCACCTCCGGCCCTTCCACCGGAGAGAAGAACAGCATATCTCCCGTCGTTCCAGTCCGCTGCACCAGCCGCAGATGATAGAGCGCGTTCAGGCAGCCGCCAACCAGGTCGAAGCACTGAACGTTGCTCTGCAGCTTGTCGCCTCCAAGACGCGTTAAATCACTCTCGATCGACACTGCCATAGCGTTCTCCTGCAGGCGTGTGCTCTGCCAGTGGTGGGCAAGAAATACATAGTAAGGAAGCACCAGCAGCAGAGTGAGGGCAACGCCCGTTGCTCCCACCGCGCGCCTGCTCCTTTCCCCAGACCGCTCTCCAGACCGCATCGCCGCGTCCAGGGCTTTTCCTGCGCACAGCAGCAGCAGCATCACAAAGAGATACCGGTGGTAGATGAAGCCCTTGCCCTGCGCTAAGTAGGAGAAAGCGCCGATGGCGGCTCCAGCGGCCAGCGCCTTCTCTTCCCAGCCGACCCATGATCGAGTCTGGACAGCGGCTATGGCCGCGAATGGAAGGATGAGAAGCACCGTGATCGGTAGCAACTGCCGCGACATGGCCCAGAACGATGGATGGTTCATCGTGGCATACGACGGCAGCACCGTGCGCACGAGCAAGAGGAATGGCCCGATGGCATGGTGGCGCAGAAAGAAGTCCAGAATGACGGCAGTTATGATCGCCGTTCCCGCAAGTGCCCAAAGCACAGAGGGCAGCCAGCGCTCGGACCGTCTTCGCAGCTCAAGAATCATCAATCCAAGCAGTAGAAGCTCCAGCGGAGCGATCGTAGGTTTCACCGAAGCCGCAAGAGCC
>JAJZHR010000273.1 GCA_021810815.1 Acidobacteriota bacterium
GCGCTTCCCATTCCCACGCTCACCGTCGCTCCGACGACCATCGTCTACGGCCAGCCCGCGATCATCCACGCCACCGTGACCGGCACCGGCCCGGCGCCAACGGGCACCGTGACCTTCACCTTCAACGGCTCCGCATTGTGCGCTCCGCAGTCGGTGCCGCCCGGCGGACAGGTCACCTGCCTCTTGACCAATCCGCAGTACCCACCCGTTGGCGCGTACTCCGGCCTGGTCACCTACTCGGGCGATACCAACTACGGCACCGCATCGGCGACCGGGACGCTGACCATCACGCCAGCTCCTTTGACCGTCACCGCAAGCAGCGCCACCCGCGCCTACGGCACTCCGAACCCAGCCCTCACAGCGACGATCATCGGCCTGGTAGCCGGTGACACGGCCACCGCGACTGCGACCACGGCTGCGACCGTCAGCAGTCCGGCGGGTGCCTATCCCATCGTTCCCGCCATCACGCCCATCGGAGCTACCAGCCTGAGCAACTACACCGTGACCGTGGTCAATGGAACGCTCACCATCACCAAAGCGGCAGCATCGCTGGTGGTCGCGGTGAACAACGCCACCCGCGCCTACGGCACCGCGAATCCAACCTTCACTTCGACCATCACAGGAGCCGTGAATGGAGACACCTTCACCGTCGCTTACACCACCACCGCGACCGTCAATTCACCGGTCGGAACCTATCCAATCACCGCAACGGTGAGCGGAGTGGACCTCGCTAACTACAACGAAACAATCACCAATGGAATGCTGACCGTAACCCAGGCTCCCACCACCACCACCCTCGCCACCTCCGCCCCAAGCGTGTATCTTGGTGCACCCGTTACCTTTACGGCTCAGGTGAAATCCACCGTCGGCCTGGTCCCTCCTGGTACCGTCACCTTCATGGATGGTGCCCAGGTACTTGGAACGGTGGCACTTAGCCCGACCGGAAGTGCCACCTACACCACCTCCGCCCTCGCCGTAGGCACCCACACCATCATTGCCTCCTACAGCGCGACAACGGACTTCACCGCCAGCAGCTCAGCGCCTGTCAGCGAAGCGGTTCTGCCTGCCATTGTCGGGAGCATCGGCCTATCAGTCACGCCGGGCCAGCAGCTCATCCGCGGCGCCGGCCAGTCCGTGTACCAGGTGACGGTGCTATCCCTCGGAGGGTTCATCGGGCCCTACACCCTCTCCTGCGCGGGCCTGCCGAAGGACGCTTCCTGCGCCTTCGCCACCAGCAGCGGAACGCTGACTGCGGGCGGCTCTGCGCAAACGACGATGACCACTACCACCACGACAGCCGATGCCAGGCTTGAGCTTCTGCTGCTGCCAGCGCAACCGGGCAACCGCGGCAATCTCTCCCCAATCGTCGCATCGGCAGTGTTTCCGCTGGAGCTGACCAGCCTGGCCGCGCTCTTCGGCTTCCGCCGCCGGAAGAGCGGCAGCGAGAGCAAGCCTGGCGGCAAGCATCGCACCCTGTGGCTGATAGCGGCCTGCGTGGCGCTGCTTGGACTCGCCGGTTGCGGATGCCCCTCTACCGCCTTCAACAGCTATCCCATCACGGTGACAGCCACCAGTGTGAACGGCGGCCCTGTGCCGACGACAACCATCACGGTGTATCTGTCAGTCGCGCAGTAGGCCGATGGAGCGAACAAAGTCTCCTGGTTCAGCAGAAGCCGGGTTAGCAAGCCGGGCGAGAAAGCCGGGCCACGAGACGAGAACACGAGACGGCAACAAGAGCCGAGAACAAGAAGCACGAATTGCCGAAGCATCTGCTGTATAGCATCCGGGTGGTTACGAGTGCTTCCCTTTTGCTGATGAAATGTGCGGCGGCGGCGGGTATAACGAGGATGAAGATCCAGATCCGCCGCCCCGGCAACCGCGGGCCCAGAAGATCGCAATCACCCGGCGACACCCATTGTCCGGCGTCAACCCAATTTCAGTTTGGGATCTGTTCTTTTCGTTGGAGGATCAAGGAAATGCAAGCACGCCTTTCATATTTCGCACTGCGCTCGATGGTTCTCGGCGCCCTGAGCCTCTGCATCGGCGGAGCGCCCCTCGTCGCGCAACAGCCCACGCCTCCGGACGCTCCCAAGCCGAACATCCCCGTGTCCCGCGTCGATCTCTATGGCGGCTATGCCTACATCGACCCCTACAATTCGGGCACAGGCGGATCGGCCAGGTACCAACCCATCAACCCGGGCGCGATCGCCGGTGCCAGCTACTTCTTCAATCGCTATCTCGGAGCGCAAGTTGAGGGCGGCTTCCATCCCGATGGGCCAAATGACTGCATGTACACGGGTCAAGTGGGCCCGGTTCTCCGCCTGCCGATTGCGCGCGTCACGCCCTTCATCCACGTGCTGGGCGGAGCTTCGAAAGTTGGCGGCCCGATGTTCCAGCCTTGCACCTGGGGATGGGGCGTGACGGGCGGAGGAGGTCTTGATTATCTGCTTCCGGTGCTGCATGACCATCTTGCGTGGAGAATTTTCCAGGCTGACTATGAGCGCATGCACGTGGACTTCGGCACGCCCGACCAGTTCAACCTGACTGGCGGAACAGCGGACATCAACTCCCTGCGACTCGCGACCGGCGTCGTGCTCAAGTTCGGCAACATCGTTCCTCCGCCCCCGGTGGCGTTGAGCTGCTCCGTCACCCCGACAGAGGTCTATGTCGGCGATCCAGTCACGCTCACAGCGGACGCAACGAATCTGAACCCGAAGATGCAGCCGACCTATACCTGGACTTCGACCTCCGGCAAGGTAGCCGGCAGCGGAGCGACCGCGACCATTGACACCAAAGGCGTCGCCGCCGGGACGTACTCCGTTGCAGGCCACATCACGGAGGGGCCGAAGCCCGGCCAGTCCGCGGACTGCAAGGCCGAGTTCACCGTGAAGAACTACCCTGCGCCGACCATCGAGTGCTCGGCCAATCCGACGACCGTCAATGCGGGCGAAAGCTCCACCATCACCGCCAAGGGCGCGAGCACGGCCAACCGCCAGTTGACCTACTCCTACAGCGCATCGGCAGGCAATGTGAGCGGCTCCGGCACCACGGCGACCCTGAGCACGGCGGGAGTTTCTCCAGGGCCGATCACAGTCACCTGCAATGTGGTGGACGACAAGGGCCAGACGGCGACAACCACGACCAGCGTGACCGTCTCCGCGCCGCCGCCGCCGCCAGCGCCCGAGGCGCAGAAGCTGTGCAGCGTCGCATTCGATCGCGACAAGAAGCGGCCGACGCGCGTGGACAACGAGGCAAAAGCCTGCCTGGATGACATCGCGCTCTCCCTGCAACGGCAGTCGGACGCGAAACTGGTCGTCGTGGGCGAAAGCGGACCAGAGGAGAAGAACGGAGCGAACGCTGCTGCCGAACGCGCTCTGAATGTTCGCCAGTACCTGACGAAAGAAAAGGGCATCGACGCCGCACGCATCGACGTCCGCACCAGCGGCGCGACCGGCAAACAGGTGGAAGACTATCTGCTGCCGCCCGGAGCGACGTTCAACCAGCAGGCAACCGAGCCGGTGGATGCATCAAAAGTCCACAGCCAGGGCCAGCCGTACGGAACAAGCAAGAAAAGCACGAAGAAGAAATAGGCTGCAACAGCAGCCGTCGCAACAGAAAGGCCCCCAAAGGATCGGGGGCCTTTCTGTTGTTGTTCGAATGCTCTGCATCCCATGCTCTGCGTCCCGTGCGCGTCCCTGCTTTTGGCTCGACAGTACGGGTGCTCCTCCCAGCGGTTACACGTGCTGGAAATCGCCACGAGCTATCGCGCACGATGTGGGCCACGGCAATAAGATGTGCCCCTGCAATCAAAAGGCACCCCATGCTGCGGCAAATTCACCGCGAGGATGGGGTGCTCGGTTTCCCTTGCGATCTTCCCTGATCCTGGGCTAGCTGATCTGCACAAGATCGTCCGCCACATGGCCGCCGGGGTCTGAGTGCTTCGTCTGCGGAGAGCGCCAGTGGTCGATGTAGCTCACCTGGTGCACGCAGCTCACGGTGCAGTTGGGGGCGCAGCTCTTCTCTGTCAGGAACTCGCGCTGGATGTCCTTGCGGGAATACTCTGCCAGAGGAACGCCGGGGTATCCGCGCTGCTGGCTGCAGTAGTGAACCAGGCCGTTCTCGCAGATGTAGAGGTAGCGCGCTCCGGCGCGGCAACGCCAGTCGTTCGGCTCGCCATTGGCGATGGCCTCTTGAAAGTGGTTGAAGCGCGAATAGTTGCGCTTGGTCATCTGCCGCACCTTGCTCCAGACGGCGCGCTCGTCGTCGCCCAGCGGCTTCAACTGGCCGCTGCCGTCGTGGATGATGCCGATGGTGGAGGTGAAGCCAAGCTCCAGGGCGCGCTCCGCGATCACCTGGGCGTCGTGCGGATTGTTCACGCCGCCGCCCACCACGGAGTTGATGTTCACGTGGAAATTGGCGTGCTCGGCCAGCATCTGCAGCTTCTTGTCCAGCACCTTCAGGCTCTTCTTGCTCACAGTGTCCGGCTGAACGTTGTCGATGGAGATCTGCATGTGGTCCAGGCCGACGCGGTTCAGCCGCTGGATGCG
>JAJZHR010000274.1 GCA_021810815.1 Acidobacteriota bacterium
ACTTCTGCAAGGTTGTAGACGCTGACGCGTCCGGGGAGCTTGTGCTCGGGCAGGACGAGAGGGTAGCGGGTGCGCCAGTCCGCGCAGCGCTGCTTCCATTCGGCTCGCGGCTTGGGGACGATTTTGCTCTTCTGGGCGAGCATCTCGCGCATGAAGTCGCCTGCATCGGCGCAGACTGGGGCCTGGATGGCACCGCCCATCTTAGCCAGTTCCGCGGGATCGATATCGACCATCACTTTGTAGGCATCGCGCGCGAAGCCTGCTGGAGAGAAGCCGGTGACGACGCGATCCTGGCGCGCGCCGATGGAAAGCAGATAATCGCAGTTCTGGATGGCGAAATTGGCTCCCCTCTGCGCAATGGTGCCGGGCCGACCGACGTAAAGAGGGTCGTCATCGGTCATCAGGTCGATAGCGAGCCATGTGACCTCGGCCGGAATGTCGAGCGCACGCAGCAATTGCTCCATTTCGGCCTCGGCGCGGGAGAGGCGGATGCCGTTGCCGATCAGGAGCATGGGGCGCTCTGCTTTGTTCAGGGCCTCGATGGCGTTGGAGACAGCGGTGCTGAGGTCGATTGCCGGCGGCGGCGCTAGTTCCGCGGGGTCGAAGCCGCGAAGCGTGGAGGGGTCGTCGATCGGAGCTGCCTGCACGTCGAGCGGTATATCGATCCAGACCGGGCCGGGACGCCCATGCAGGGCAAGGTAGAGGGCCTTCTCCATGTGGTAGCGAATGTCGGCGGGATCGAGAAC
The DNA here is from genome assembly GCA_021810815.1 of Acidobacteriota bacterium. GTDB lineage: Bacteria > Acidobacteriota > Terriglobia > Terriglobales > Acidobacteriaceae > JAJZHR01. The sequence continues at coordinate 747 of JAJZHR010000274.1, forward strand.
CGTGACGGCATATTTGGTGAGCGGCGTGACCACCGAGATGATGTCCACTTCCTGAACACCGACCTGGCGGACTCCCATGGGAGTGCCGTCGGGGTGGAACATGCGGTCCGCGCGCTTGACCTGGCCAGAGACGAAGAGGGTAGGGGTGGAATCCAGCCACGCTCCGGCCAGACCTGTGATGGCATTGGTTCCGCCTGGGCCGGTGGTCAGCAGCGCGAAGCCGAGATGGTTGGTGGCTTTGGAATAGTTTTCCGCGGCGATGGAGCTGGCCTGCTCGTGCAGATTGCAGATAGGCACAATTGTGGAGCGCCCAAGGGACTCGTTGAGGTGCATGGCGCCGCCCCCCACAACCAGGAAGGCATGCTTTACGCCTTGTTCGGCGACGAAGTGGACGACATAATCAGAGAGCTTTGGCATAGTTTTGTAGTTGAGCTTTTTTCTGTTCTTGCTGCTTGATCTTCAGGATGCGGAGCGGCGTCAGATACGCTTCAGAAACAATGTCTGGGAGTCGAGGTCGCGGGCGGCGAGCAGGGCATCGACCAGTTCGCGAACCGCTCCGTTTCCGCCATTGCTTGCAGCCACGAAGTTAACTTTAGCAAGAACCTCTGGCCGGGCGTTGGCAGGAGCGGCGGAAAAGCCTGCGATCTCCATGGCGCTGAGGTCGTTCACGTCATCGCCCATGAAGCAGATGTGCTCCAGTTCCAACGAATTGCGTTCAGCGAATTGGCGCAGCGCGGTTGCCTTGTCGCGGCATCCCTTGGTCACATCCTGGATGTGCATCTTGGCGGCGTAGCGGTCCACCAGAGGGCTGTTCTCGCCGGAGATGAGGGTCATCACGAAACCGGCTCGCCGCGCCAGGGAAATGCCCATGATGTCAGAGAAGGAGAAGCGTTTGAACTCTTCGCCGTCCGCGCCCCACCACAGGCCGCCGTCGGTGAGGACGCCGTCCACATCCATGGCGATGGCTTTGATGGACTTCAGTTGCTCTCGGCTGATTGGATTGGGCAAAGGTGTCCTATGGAATGCGAGTTGGAGGGAGAGGCCGGCAGATGTTGACGATGCCGCCGGAGATACAGCATGGCTCAAGGCTGAGGTTTGCCGGTGCTAAGAGCATCTGCGCAAAGGGATGGACGCGAGCCCACCCCTTTGCGCAGACCTGTTGCATGCGATGGGAGCCATCGCGTTGTTGGAGTCTAGACGGCTGCGCCAACCCGGCGAAGCTTCTTGATGATGGGAACCTCGCGCTCGTACACGCGCTTGACCCCGTCACCCATGGACTGCTCGCAGAGGCGGATGTCGCGCACCAGGCGGCTGATGCCGTTCGGCTCCAGGGATGCCGACTGGTCGCTGCCCCACATGGCGCGATCCATGGTGATGTGGCGCTCCACAGTGCAGGCTCCGAGCACGGAGGCGGCGACGCTGGTGGGAATGCCGGTCTCATGCCCGGAGTAGCCGATGGGAACCTGGTACCGCTCGCGCATGGCGGGAATGGCCTTCAGGTTCAACTCATCGTAGTTCGCGGGATAGGTGCTGGTGGTGTGCATCAGGACGAGATTCTCCTTGCCCAGCACCTCGACCGCGTGGTCGATCTCAGCGTAGGTGCTCATGCCGGTGGAAAGAATGATCGGCTTGCCGGTGGCGCGCGTGTGGCGCAGGAGGTTGTCGTCGGTCAGGGAGGCAGACGCGATCTTGAAGCAGGGAACGTCAAAATTTTTGGCGATCACATCGACGGAGTTCTCATCCCAGGCAGAGACGAACCAGGGCATCTTCGCGGATTTGCAGAAGGCGTCGATCTCGGCGAAGTCCTCTTCGTCGAACTCCAGGCCATGCTTCAGGTCGCCATTGGTGGTTCCGAAGGGGTTCTCGCGCGGCTTGGCCAACTCATCAGCGGTGTAGACCACGTCGATGGTGCGCTTCTGGAACTTGACGGCGTCGCAGCCTGCGGCGATGGCGACGCTGATGAGCCGCTTGGCGAGGTCGATGTCCCCGTTGTGGTTGATGCCGATCTCTGCGATCACATAACAGGGCTGACCGTCACCCACGAGTTTGTTCCCAATCTTGATCGATGTGCTCATGTATCTTTTCCTTTCGGTTCGACTCTTGTGGCCGAGAAGTCGAAGCGTTTGTTTTTTGGCTGGAATTGTTCTTTAGAGGATTCGCACCGTCCTGAGGAACACGTGCGTCGGCCAGCAGCACAGCCTGCAACCGGGGGATTCATCCTGCCCCGCCTGTAAGCACACTATACATGTCGAAATGTTGCAGAGTCTATCGCGGAAAATTCATTCGGATGATGACCTTGGAGCTCATTTCAGGCGAGGTGCGCATACGCTTCCGTGGTAAGGAAGTCCTTCATGTCTCCCTGGCTCAGCTTTAGAAGAATGTTTCCTGCCTCGGCGAAGTGAGAGGAGGAATATGCCTCTTTGCCGATGCGCTCGCTGGTTGCGGACAACACCTTTTGCAGCGTCTCCTCGACGAGGTTGAAGGTGATGGCGCGGCCATCATCGAGCCTGGCGGAATAGCGGATCCACTGCCACAACTGCGCCCGGCTGATCTCCGCTGTCGCAGCGTCCTCCATCAGGTTGTAGATGGGAACGCAGCCATTGCCGCCCAGCCACGACTCCATGTATTGCAGGGCAACGTCGATATTGCGCGCAAGACCTTCGAAGGAGAGTTTGCCTTTGGGCACGGTCAGCAGATCCTTCTGCGTCACAGCGCAGGGAGCCTTGGGAGGGGCGATCTGGTTGGGGCCGGGCATGTATTCCTCGAACACAGCCATGGCGACAGGAACCAGGCCAGGGTGCGCCACCCATGTGCCATCGTGGCCGGCGCGCACCTCGCGCAGCTTGTCCTGGCGCACGCGCTCCATCGCAAGCGCATTGGCATTCACGTCGTTGCGGATAGGAATCTGCGCGGCCATGCCGCCCATGGCGTGGATGTTGCGCTTGTGGCAGGTGTGGATCAGCAGATCGACGTAGGAGGCGAGGAAGTGCTGCTTCATCGTCACGTCGTTGCGCTCCGGCAGAACGAACTCGGGATAATTGCGCAGTTTCTTGATGAAGCTGAAGATGTAGTCCCAGCGGCCGCAGTTCAGCCCGGCCGAGTGCTCGCGCAATTCATACAGGATTTCATCCATTTCGAATGCGGCGAGGATGGTCTCAATCAACACGGTCGCGCGGATCGTGCCGCGGTGCATTCCGAGATGCTCCTGCGCAAAAAGGAAGACGTCGTTCCACAGGCGCGCCTCCAGATGGCTCTCCATCTTTGGCAGGTAGAAGTAGGGAGCGGTGCCGCGCGCCTTCAGCTCAGCGTGGTTGGTGAGGATATAGATGCCGAAGTCGAACAGGGAAGCGGAGATGGGGTGGCCGTCGATGGCGACGTGCTTCTCCTCCATATGCCAGCCCCGCGGGCGGACGAAGAGAACCGCTGTCTTCTGGTTCAACTTGTACTGCTTGCCCTCCGGCGAAGTGAACTCGATGGTGCGTGCAATGGCGTCGCGCAGGTTGACCTGGCCCTCGATGCAGTTCTCCCAGGTGGGCGAGTTCGAGTCCTCGAAGTCGGTCATGAAGACCTTCGCGCCGGAGTTCAGGGCGTTGATCACCATCTTCCGCTCGGTCGGCCCTGTTATCTCGACGCGCCGATCCAGAAGATCCGGCGGGATGGGAGCAACGGTCCACGACGCCTGGCGAATGGGCAGCGTTTCATCCAGAAAGCAGGGCAGCTTTCCGTTGTCCAGTTCGGTCTGCCGACTGCGGCGGCGCTCCAGCAAGTGGATGCGCC
>JAJZHR010000275.1 GCA_021810815.1 Acidobacteriota bacterium
CTACCTGGCGCTGAAGCTGATGGGTTGGTCGGCCGACCATCCGCTGATGGTGAAGGCGCGCGAGTCCGTGCTCTCGCTCGGCGGCGTGGTGCAGTGCAACACCTTCACCAAAATCTATCTGTGCGCCCTGGGGCAGTACGACTACGACGCTGTGCCGGCGATTCCGCCGGAGATTGTCCTCTTTCCCAACTGGTTCTACTTCAATATTTACGAGATTTCTTCGTGGTCGCGGGGGATTCTGGTTCCGCTGTCGATCATTTACGCCAAGAAGCCCTTCAAGAAGATTCCGCAGGAGCAGGGAATCGACGAATTGTACGTTGGCGGCCGGGAGAGCGCTGATCTGCATCTGCAGTGGGATCGGAAGAACAAGATCAGTTGGCGCAACTTCTTCCTCTTCTGGGATCGCGTGGCCCACTTGTCGGAGCGGGTTCACATTCGTCCTCTGCGCAAGATCGCGCTGCGCAAGGCTGAGAAGTGGATGCTGGAGCGCTTCGAGAAGTCGGATGGACTGGGGGCGATTTACCCGGCCATGCTGAATGCCATTGTGGCGCTGCGCTGCCTTGGCTACTCGGTGGACGATCCGCAGTTCATTCGCGCGATGGACGAGTTCGAGCGGCTGGGCATCGACTGCCCCGACGGGGATGAAAACTACCCGACGCCGACCTTCCGCATGCAGCCGTGCTTTCCTCCGCTGTGGGATACGGCGCAGGCCGTCTTCGCTTTGGGAGAGGCGGGTGTCCCCAGGGATGACGAGCACCTGTTGCGCGCCGTGGACTGGATGCTCTCCAAGGAGATTCGCCAGAAGGGCGACTGGGCCGTGAAGGTGAAGAATGTCGAGCCGGGCGGCTGGTGCTTTGAATTCGAGAACGAGTTCTATCCCGATGTGGATGACACGGCGCAGGTACTGCTGGCGCTGAAGTGCGTGGACAATCCGCGGGAGAGGTATCAGCACGAAGTGGCGCAGCGGGCGCTGGACTGGCTCTTCGCTATGCAGTGCAAGAACGGCGGATGGGCGGCCTTCGACAAGGACAATACCAAGCGCATTTTTGAGTCCATCCCGTTTGCCGACCACAACGCGATGCTCGATCCGCCGACGGTGGACATCACTGGCCGCATCCTGGAGATGCTGGCCGCCTATGGCTACACGCGGCGCGACAAGCGCGTGGAGAAGGCGGTGCAGTTCATCCTGAAGGAGCAGGAGAGCGACGGCAGCTGGTTCGGACGCTGGGGCGTGAACTACCTCTACGGAACATTCCTGGTGTTGCGCGGGCTGGAAGCGATGGGTATGGACCACAATGAGCCGCAGGTGCAGCAGGCGGCCGAGTGGGTGCGCATGGTTCAGAATGCCGACGGCGGATGGGGCGAGAGTTGCGCCAGCTACGACGACCCGGAGATGCGGGGCATCGGCGCAAGCACGCCCTCGCAGACGGCATGGGCGCTGCTGGCGCTGCTGGCCGCAGGGGACACGCGGTCGGACTCTGTCGCCAAGGGGGTGCGCTGGCTGCTGCATCGCCAGCACGAGGACGGATCGTGGGATGAGCTGGTCCCTGGCCGCAATGGCGAGTCTTACTACACGGGGACAGGATTCCCCAGGGTGTTCTATCTTGGCTACCACCTGTACAAGCAATACTTCCCTCTGCTGGCGCTGACGACCTACAAACGCGCTATGGAAGCGGAAGAGCAGACGGCCTGAGCCGGGAACGCCCCATGCCGGGCTGGAAGCGCAAATCAGATTTTGCTGGAAGCACAAAACAGGTTTTTCGGAGGATACGCGAATGGCAGTGCCAATCTCGCAGATGTGGACAGTCGCAAGCTACGTTTTGAAGCAGAAGATGATGGGCCGCAAGCGGTACCCCCTGGTGCTGATGCTGGAGCCATTGTTCCGCTGCAACCTGGCGTGTGCCGGCTGCGGCAAGATCCAGTACCCGACGCATATTCTGAAGACCGAGCTGACGCCGGAGGAGTGCTTCAAGGCGGTGGAGGAGTGCGGCACGCCGATGGTGTCCATCCCCGGCGGCGAGCCTTTGCTGCACCCGCAGATGCCGGAGATCGTAGCCGGCCTGGTGGCGCGCAAGAAATACGTCTACATGTGCACGAATGCTCTTCTGCTGAAAGAGAAGCTGCACCTGTTCAAGCCGAGCAAGTATCTTTCCTTCTCGGTGCATCTTGACGGCCAGCGCGAGCACCACGATTTCTCCGTCTGTCGCGAGGGCGGATATGACATTGCTCTGGATGGCATCAAGGCGGCTCTGGCTGCGGGCTTCCGCGTGACCACGAACACGACGCTGTTTGACGGCACGGACCCGAACAGCGTTCGCGCGTTCTTCGATGAGTTGATGGATGTCGGCGTTGAGGGCATGATGCTCTCTCCGGGATACACCTACGACAAGGCGCCGGACCAGAAGCACTTTCTGGGCCGAGCTCGTTCGCGCAGGCTGTTCCGCTCCATCCTGTCGAACCGCAAGAGCAGCTGGAAGTTCAATGCGTCGCCCATGTTCATGGAGTTCCTGATGGGCAAGAAGGAGCTGACCTGCACGCCGTGGGGCATGCCGACGTACAACGTCTTCGGCTGGCAGAAGCCTTGCTATCTGCTGCAAGACGGCTATGCCGACAGCTTCGCCGAGTTGATGCAGGCGACGGAATGGGCCAACTACGGGACCGAGTCCGGCAATCCGAAGTGCGCCAACTGCATGGTCCACTCCGGCTACGAGGCATCGGGCGTGAACTACACCTTCGGCTCCATGAAGGGATTCATGCAGACGGTGAAGGCGACGCTCTTCAGCAAGTATGAGGACGAGCAGGCGCGGCAGTTGCTGGACGAGTTCCGTTCGGCGCACCGCACGGATTCGCTGGTGCAGATTGCTCCGGCAGGCGAGAAGCAGGAGCACCTGCAGGAAGTAGCGGGAGACTAATTCGATGACGAGCACAATCAGCGCAACCCTGGAGCAGACGCAGGCGCAGATCAATCCCGACCAGCAGGAAGTGGCGGCAGGACGCGAGCGGGAGAACCTTGAAGGATGGATACCATCTCTTGCCACCGATGAAGAGGTGTATGTCGCTCTGGAGAAGGCGTTCGACTATCGCGGCGACATTACGCTGACGAAGAAGGACGGCTCAAAGCTTGAGGGCTATCTGTACGACCGGCAGGCGGGGAAGACGCTGGCGGATTCGTATGTGAAGCTGATGCCGACGGCTGCCGCTGCGAAAGCGGGTGAGCGCGTCAAGATCAAGGTCGCCTATTCCGAGATAGCCGCGATTGTATTCACCGGCAGCGACCGGGCCGCGGGCAAGCGCTTCGAGGACTGGGTGAAAAACTACATGGAGAAGAAGGCTGCCGGCGAGAAGAATATCCAGATTGAGCCGGAGAAGCTGGACTAGTGTTGTTTTTCTTCGCAGGATTGGCTGATGATAAGGAATGCGAGGTGTCCGATGCCCAACAGAGCTATGGTTGAGGTGGGTGAAGAGGGTTCCGTAAGCCTTCCGTCGGAAGTTCGCGCCCAGCTCAAGCTGCACTGCGGCTCCAAGTTTCTGGTCGATGTGAGCGAGGCTGAGCAGATCGTCACATTGAGGCTGGTCGAGGATTCGGACTGGCGAAGTCTGCGAGGGATTATCGCCGATTCGCAGATAGATACTTCGCAGATGCGCGCTGAAGAGCGGGCATGGGAGCTTGCCCACGATGAGCGAAAGTTCGGGCCTTTCCCGAAGCCCTAGTGCTGACTTGATTGTGGATGCCTGGCCTGTTCTTGAGTGGTTGAAAGATCGCGAGCCTGCCGCGACTGTCTTTGGGCACATGCTGGACCAGGCTGACGCCAACAGGTTGCGTCTCGATATCTGTTCGGTCAATCTCGGCGAAATCTTCTATTCATTCGCAAAGGAGTATTCGCTCCAGCGCGCCGAACAGATGCTTGCGAGGTTTCAGACCTCGCCGGTTCGCGTGGTCGAAGCGGATACAGACCTGGTCTTCGCGGCTGCGCGTCTGAAAGCCAAGTACCCGATCTCTTACGCAGATGCCTTTGGAGCCGCATTGTCCATTCGCTCTGGCGCTCCCTTCCTGACCGGCGATGAGGACTTCTTGAAACTGGAAGCAGCAGGATTACTACGGCTTCGTTGGATAGGCAAAGCGAGGCAGATCTCGTGAAAGTTTTTCTTACAGGTGCGACGGGGTTTGTAGGCAGCCATGTGGCGCGCGCGTATGCGGCTGCAGGGGCGGATCTGCGGTTGTTGACGCGGAGCACGAGCCGGCTGGCAGGAATCGAAGGCATTGCCGCGGAGACGGTGGTCGGCGACCTGCGCCAGCCTGAGGGGCTGCGCTCTGCGCTTGCGGGATGCGGCGCACTGGTGCATGTTGCGGCGGACTACCGGCTGTGGGTGCGCGACCCGAAGGAGATGTATTCGGCCAACGTGGAGGGCACGCGCGGCCTTCTGAAGATGGCTCGCGAGGCCGGAGTGCAGCGCGTTGTCTACACGTCGAGCGTCGCAACCATGGGCTTCAGGAGCGATGGCAGCATCGTGGACGAGG
>JAJZHR010000276.1 GCA_021810815.1 Acidobacteriota bacterium
TGGTGGAGGAGGTTTTGGTGGACAGCCTCGTAGCTACGGTGGTGGCGGCTTTGGTGGCAGCCGTGGTGGTTTCGGTGGTGGTGGTGGTGGCTTCGGCGGCGGCCGCGCTTCGATGGGCGGCGGTGGCTTTGGCGGTGGCGGTGGTGGTGGCGGCGGTGGCGGCGGCGGTGGTGGCTTCCACGGTGGCGGCGGCGGTGGTGGTTTCCACGGCGGCGGTGGCGGTGGCGGCGGACGCCGGTAACCTTCTCGCCTGATTCCAGAAGTTCAAACCCAACAATCCAGCGGCTTGCGGAAATACTCGCAGGCCGCTGTTTTTTGCTGGTTTTTGGCCAGGCTTTTTGGGGGATCAGGTTCAGGATGCTGGCGTGTTTTTGGCGAGCTGGTCGATGAGGGCTGCGATTTCTCCGACGGCGTCCGGGTGGGCGAGCTTACGGGCCTGGCGTCCCATGTGTTCCAGGAGGGGGCGATTTTGGAGGAGTTCGCCGAGGTGGGCGAGGAGCTTCTCCGGGGTCAGTTCCGCCTGGAGGATCATTCTGGCTGCGCCAGCCTGCACCAGGACGTCGGCGTTGCTGCGCTGGTGGTCGTCAGCCGCCTGAGGGAAGGGGACCAGCACGGAGGGTTTGGCTGCGGCAGCCAGTTCGGCGACGGTGCTGGCTCCGCTGCGGCAGAGCAGCAGGTCGGCATGGGCGAATTGGAGCGGCATGTCGGTGAGAAATTCGTGGACGGATACGCGATCGGATGAGCATCGGTCCAAGGGGACTCCGGCTTGCGCGTAGGCGGCGCTCACGCTGGCCTGGTTGCCACGACCGGTCTGGTGGGTGATGGTGAGTCGGGGGATGGCTTCAAGGAGGTCCCGGGCGACGCTGGGCATGGCCTGGTTGAGGGCGCGGGCTCCCTGGCTGCCGCCAAAGACGAGCAGGTGCGGCGGCGCGGACGGGCATCTCTCCGGGAGAGAGAAGAAATCCGGGCGAACCGGGACTCCGGTGACAACGGCGTTGCGGAAGTATTTGCAGGCTGGAGCGAAATTGACGGCGGCAGCGCTGACTTTTTTCCCCACAATTCGGTTGGCGAGTCCGGGGACGGCGTTTGGCTCGAACGCGAGGGTGGGAATGCGCAGCAGGATGGCGGCCATCATCGCCGGGCCGGAGGCGTAGCCGCCGACGCCGACGACTACGTGGGGGCGGTAGTTGCGGAGCAGGGAGACGCAGCGCAGGACTCCGAGGGGCAGATCGGCCAGGGTGCGGACGCGGGTGAGGAGGCTGACGCCCTTGAGTTGGCCGACATGGATGAGTTCGAGAGGGAAGCCAGCTTCAGGGACGAGGCGGGTTTCCATGCCGCGCGCGGTGCCGACGAAGCGGACTTCGGCGTTGCGGCGGTCGCGCAGTTCGCGTGCGATGGCGAGTGCGGGGATGACGTGGCCGCCTGTGCCTCCACCGGCGATGAGAATGCGCATTGGCTTGTTGTTTCCTCGGATTTCACTGTACCGAGCCGCTGTGGAATCGACAAGCAACGAGAGGTAGCATTATGCTACTCTTTGTCCATGAGTCAGCCAGTGAAGCTCTCCGACGCGCTCGTTCTGGATGCCCGGCTCGCGGGCGAAATTGTGGAGCGATCCATCGCGGGGCAGGTAGAGTTCTGGGCGCGTCTTGGACGGTCCGTCGAGCTGCTCCTGGAGGGGCAGCAGGTATTGAAGCTGTGCCGCAATGGAGCCTCGCAGCCGCTGTCCAAATGCCTCGCATCGGTCGATTCCGCCGATGGGCGGAAGCGCGTGGCGGACTATCTTGAGAGTCGGCCGTTTCCGCACTACCAGCCGCATCCTGACAAGCCGGGCCTGCTTGAGCGCATTGACGAAGATGGAACCCGGACAGTGGGGCGGTTCGTGAATCGCCGATTCACGACGGTTCGCGCCTCCACCCGCAGCGCCTCCACCCGGAGCGGCGTTTCCCGGAGCGGCGCGCCCCGATAGCCATGCCATCTCCGCTCGATCAGCGCCCTATTGTTGTCGCTCTCGCCGGACCGAACGGTGCGGGCAAGACAACGTTCTACCATGCCCACCTGCAACGGGCAGGATTGCGCCTGGTGAATGCGGACGTGGTCGCGCAGGAGCTTGGCATCGATTCGTATGAAGCAGCCCGGATTGCGGACACGATCCGCCGGGAGCTGGTCCGGCAGCGCGAGAGCTTTGTTTTCGAGACGGTGTTCTCCGATCCGGTGGGGGACAAGTTGTCTTTTCTGAAGGAGGCGGCGCAGGCAGGCTACACCGTGCTCCTCTGTTTCATCGGAATATCGGGACCGGTGGTCTGCGAGGAGCGCGTCGCCATGCGCGTGTCGCAGGGCGGCCACGATGTGCCGACGGAGAAGCTGGTCGCGCGCTATCCTCGCATCCTGACCAACCTCAAGGCTGCCATGCGCGAGCTGCCCCATGTGCGGGTGTTCGACAATGATGATCTCAGGAGGCCGTATCGGCTGGTGGCGGAGTGCGAACGTGGACTGATAACAAGGTTGCAAAAGCCTGTTCCGGGGTGGTTGCGCCCGCTGCTGCCATGCTAATCGGCACAGGAGGAGCTAGTCGATTTCCCGGGTGATGTTCAGCAGCACGCCCATACTGGCGAGGGTGATGAAGAGGGATGTTCCGCCGGAGGAGATGAAGGGGAGCGGGATTCCCTTGGTGGGGAGAAGTGCGAGGACAACGCTGATGTTGAAGAAGGCCTGGATCAGGATGGTGGCTGTGATGCCGAAGGCGAGGAAGCGGGCGAAGGGGTCTGTGGAGAGGATGGCCGCGCGCAGGCCGCGATAGCCGAGAGCTACGAACAAGGCGACGACGAGCAGGGCTCCGACGAGGCCGAGTTCTTCGCAGATGTTGGCGAAGATGAAGTCGGTGTGCGGCTCGGGGAGGAAGAAGAGCTTCTGGACGCCTTCCATGAGGCCGCGTCCGAAGACGCCTCCGGTGCCGACGGCGATGAGGCTTTGCAGAATGTGGAAGCCGGTGCCCCTGGGGTCTGCGTCAGGATTGATGAAGGCGAGCATGGGCGCGCGGCGCCAGGCGACATGGAACAGCATCCAGTAGAGCACCGGGGCGGCGAGGGCGCAGGCGATGGCAAAGTAGCGCACCTGGGCTCCGGCAAGGTAGAGCATCAGGCCGGTGACGGCGGCGCAGACCAGGGCGGTGCCGAGGTCCGGCTCCTTGAGGATGAGGGCGATGAAGAAGAGAGATGGAATGGCGGCGGGGAGGATGGTGTTGCGCCAGTCCTCCATGGCCTGCATGCGCGTCTGAAGGAACCATGCGAGGAAGAGCACCAGCACGGGCTTTGCGATCTCCGACGGCTGGAAGGTGAAGAAGCTGCCGAAGCGAATCCAGCGGTGGGTGTTGTGCGAGTCGTGGAGAAGGAAGACACCCATCAGGGTGAGAGCGGTGACGGCGACGACGGGAAGAACGACGCGGGGATTGTTGTAGCGGCGGTAGTTGGTGCGCATCAGGATGACGAGCGCGATCATGCCAAAGAGGCCCCAGACGGCCTGCTTGACCATGAAGGTGTAGGGAGAGCCGTAGCGCTCCTTGGCCATCACGGCCGATGCGGAGAAGACCGAGACCAGGCCGAACAGGGTGAGCAAGAGCACGATTCCAAAGAGCCACTTGTCTACGCCAACCCGTTTTGCCATTTTCTTTTGTCCATCGAAGCTGTTGTGTTTGGTGTTGTTCGCTGTGGCTTCGTTCAGCGCGGCATTTACGGCGGCACGGCTGAACAGGCTGCGGACAAAGTCAGGGTTTGGGAAAGAAAGCGTACCTCGGGGGCTAAAGCCCCGTCGATTATCAGCTAGTTGCGGCACGGCTGAAGCCGTGCCCTTAACAAAACAGGGTTTTCCGCAGCCTGCGAAGCCGTGCCCTTTAAGCTGGAGCCTCCTGGTGTTTCAGACGAAATCTCAAGCTGGGGGAAGCGCCAGAACAAGTTCTTTGAATGTGCGGCCGCGATGCTCGTAGCTTTCGAACTGGTCGAAGCTGGAGCAGGCCGGAGCCAGCAGCACTGTTTCTCCTGGCTGGGCAGCCTCGCTTGCGCAACGGACGGCCTGGTCGAGCGTTCCCGCTGCAACCATCTTCACCACTCCAGCGAGCTGGTGCTCAATCTTTTCCGCGGCGGAACCAATGGTGTAAACAGACTTCACCCTCTGGCGGAGGAGAGGAGCGAGCAGGGTGTAGTCGGAATTCTTGTCCTTGCCGCCGAGGATGAGGTGGACGCCGTGGGGAAAGGACGCGATGGCCTTCATGGTGGCGTCGACGTTGGTGGCTTTGGAGTCGTTGTAGTAGTCGGCGCCGTTCACGTTGGCGACGAATTCCAGCCGGTGCTCGACGGCGCTGAAGCTTTCAATGGATTGGCGGATGCTGTCAGCGGCGACGCCGGCGAGGCGGGCTGCGCAGACGGCGGCGAGGACGTTCTCCACGTTGTGCACTCCCTTGAGGGGGATGCTGGCGACGGGAAGCACGGGCTCCATCGGTGCGCCTTCGCTGGGGACG
>JAJZHR010000277.1 GCA_021810815.1 Acidobacteriota bacterium
GGAGGAGCTTTGCGGCTTAGCCTGGAATCTGCTGCCAGCAGCGGATTGCTCGAGCCTGACGTCTGCGCGACGGGCTGCTTCGGAGCCGTTGGGGCAGGCGCAGCGGCGTGTGCTGCGGTGTGAGGCTGAATTGGAGCGGTGTCTGTCTTTGCGACCTGGACTTTGGTGTTCAGGGTCTTCGCAATCGGTGCTTTCGCGACCTGGGTCTTCGTAGCGTCGGTTTTCGTAGCGTCGGCTGGCGTTGGATGCTTCAGCAAGACTGCCTTTGCGCTCGCCGTTTGGGGCGATGCGGGGATCGCCTCACGGGAGGGGGCCATTGTTTTTCCAGCAGCCGGAAGGCTGGGGATGGCCGCCTTGGCGAGGGTGCTTTCGGAAGCCCTGGTGTTCCTGGGAGCCCTGTTGTTTCCAGAAGGTCTCGATGGAGCGGTCGCCTTGTCCGGATTCCCGGCGATAGTCCCGGGAACAGATCCGGAGACAGGTGCCTGGTGGTCCGCCGTCGTGTCGGCGGTGGCATTTGCGGGCTCGGCGGAGGAGCCAGGCTGCATCTCCAGCACGACTTGCCGGGGGTAGCGCATATCCACCGACGAGAGATGAGGATATTGCTGCCGCCACTCCGCCAGGTGCGACTGGAAGCTGTGGTAGCGGTCGAGGAAGTCGCCGTCGCCGAAGTGGACCAGGATATCCGCGTCTTTGTCGAAGATGAGCGCGCGAACGTCTTCCGGCTCTGACAGATCCACTTCGCTCAACTGGTGGGAGATATTCTCTCCCGTTGCGTCCAGCTCGTCGGTGAAGCGCTGGAAGATCTTCATCCGGGCTTCGCGCGTGGAGAGCGGGTCGGCCGAGGAAATGCCGACCACGACGGGGAAGGAGTAGTTCTGGGGTCCATGCGAGGCGCCGTTGGCGGCCATGTCCAACAGTACGCCATGCGCGTCAACCAGCCCGATGTGGGTTCCCTGGCGAACGAAGGCGATGGGTGTGCGCTCGACCACGGAGACGCGCAGACGATCAGGCAGAAGGCGCATCACGGTGGCCCGCTCCACCCAGGGCAGCGACTCCAGATCAGCGCGACGCTGCGCGAGGGGGACGTAGAAGATGTTGCGGCCAATGTCCTCGCCAAAGGTGCTGAGCAGCTCCGGACGGGTGACGTGGCTGTTGCCGAGGATCTGGATGGAGCTGGAGGACTCGATGCGGAAGCGGGAGTCGTGGAGAAGGAAGCTGCGGACCGTCAGAATCGCGGCCACGGCTGCCCCGGCCAGGACGAGAGCTCCGCTGCCCATGAGGATGCGGCCGGCTCGCGAACTGGGAATCCAGCTTTTTCTGACAGAGGCGCGCCGCTGGTTGCGGAGGAACTGGCCGGTGGGGGCGACGTCAGCGTCGATGTCCTCGGGGAATTCAATGGGCGTGGGGCGTCCAGCGCCTGCCATCACCCGCTGAGGAGCGGGAGACGACGGGCGATAGAAGTCCTTCAGCGTCCCGGCCCGGTCATCCCGGTCGAGCACTGCGGCCCCACGCTTTGAATTCAGGTTTTCTTTTCGCACGCCCGAGCAAGGCCGCGAGAATCGCCTACAGCGAATATAAATGCCGCTCCCAGCCTGGTGCGGCATTTTTCCACTCAATCCTGCAATGAATCAGAGTAGGAACGGGAGGGCACGGGAACAGGGCAGGAAATTGAGCTGCATCTTCAGCGTTTTAGGGCTTCGAGCACCATGGCGGCCGCGTGGGAGACGCTGCCCGCGCCCAGAGTCATCACGGCGTCGCCCGCCTGGGCTGCGTCGGCGAGTCGCTCCACGGCTTCCTGAAAGCTGGCAGCGTACTCCACGGTCTCTCCGCTGGCGCGGATTGCGGTCACCAGAGCGTGCGCGTCCACGCCGGGAATCGGTTCCTCGCTGGCGGCGTAGATGTCCAGCACCTGAACGGTGTCCGCATCGTGAAAGGCGAGGGCGAACTCCGCCATCAGGTCGCGGGTGCGGGAGAAGCGGTGGGGCTGGAAGAGCACATGCACCCGCTGGTAGCCGCAGTCGCGGGCGGCGCGCAGAGTGGCGCGGATTTCGGTGGGGTGGTGTCCGTAGTCGTCCACCACGGCCACTCCGCGTACGATCCCCCGTACCTGGAAGCGCCGGTCAACTCCGCTGAAGGAGGCTAGCCCGGCGGCGATTTTCTCCGAAGTTACTCCGAGTTGCGTGCCAACGGCTACTGCCGCCGTCGCATTCAGCACATTGTGGTGTCCGGGAGCGTTCAGTTCGAATGGGCCGAGCGTCTGGCCGCGAAATTCCACCTGGAAAGCGGAGTGGCAGCCTGCGCGTTTGGGCAGCAAAGCGAGCCGGAAATCGGCCGCCTCGGCCTGTCCATAGGTGAAGACGCGCCGCTGCACACGCGGCAGGATGGTGCGCAGCATGGGGTCGTCGATGCAGGCGGTGGATGCTCCGTAGAACGGGACCTTATTCATGAACTCGACGAAGGCGGACTCCACGTCGGCCATGTCCGCATAGCAGTCCATGTGCTCGCGGTCGAGATTGGTGACGACGGCGAGGATGGGCGACAGATTCAGGAAGCTGCGGTCGCTTTCATCGGCCTCGGCCACCAGATAGCGGGAGGTTCCGAGGCGTGCGTTCGATCCCATGGCGTCCACACGACCGCCGACGACGACGGTTGGATCCAGTCCGCCGCCAGCCAGGACAGCGGCGATCATGGATGTTGTGGTGGTTTTGCCGTGCATTCCGGCGACGGCGATGCCGTATTTCAGGCGCATCAGCTCGGCCAGCATTTCGGCGCGCCGGATGACCGGAACTTTGCGGTTGCGCGCCTCGATCACTTCCGGATTGAGGGTGGAAACGGCGGAACTGGTGACGACCACGTCCGCTCCAGCGACATTGGTCGCCGCATGCCCCTCAAAAATGGCCGCTCCAAGCCCCAGCAGGCGGTCGGTGACTGCCGAGCGCCGCAAATCCGAGCCGGAGACGGCGTAGCCCATGGTCAGCAGGATTTCCGCGATCCCGCTCATGCCGATGCCGCCGATGCCAATGAAATGAATGCGTTGCGCGGGTGCGAACATAGGGGCGAGTGGTGTCTCCTGACGAGATCCCCAGGGAGACAGACGCTTGCAGCGTGGGCCGATCCATGGGTATGCGGATGCTCCAACAGTCTAACAACCGCGCCCATTTCCTGCTCGATCAGGCGGAAAAGATGGGTGGAGTTTGGCACGACAACTATTTTTTCAAGAGTGAGTCTATATTCACTGAGAGCGTTGCCAGCCGGGCAGCCGGAGTTTTGGAACCTCTCACCGATCCGCTCCGCGCAGCCCGTAGCACGAAAGCACGAACGGGTAAGCGAAGGATGTGGACGGGCAGGTGGACTGATGCGCAAGCACCGCTTTATGAAGTTGATGGTGGCAACAATGGCAGTGGCGGCGATGCTTCTGGCCGCCCCGGTCGCCTCGTTTGCGCAGATTGGGGTCGGAATTTCTGTAGGTGTCGCTCCGCCTCCGCTCCCGGTGTACGCACAACCGCCAGCCCCCGGCGATGGATATATCTGGACCCCCGGCTACTGGGCCTATACCGACGACGGATACCAGTGGGTTGCCGGCACCTGGGTGCAGGCACCCTATGTGGGTGCTCTTTGGACCCCTGGTTACTGGGGCATGGGCATGGGCATGTATGACTGGTACCCCGGCTACTGGGGCATGGGCGTTGGCTGGTACGGCGGCATCAACTATGGCTTTGGTTATTTCGGCGACGGATTCTGCGGCGGTCGCTGGGGCGATGACGGGTTTGGCGGCAGGCGCTACTTCAACAACCGCGCCTTCAACCAGATGGGCAACAACGTCCACAACGTCTACAACAACAATTATGGCGGAAGGTACAACAACTTCAACAACATGGCGCGCAACAGCCAGCGTGCCAGCTTCAACGGGCGCGGCGGCGTGACGGCACGTCCAGCGAATGGAGCCAACGGCTTCCGCGGCACACAGGTTCCAACGGGAGGCCGCAATGGCAGCTTCAACAACCGTGGTACAGGTGGCGCTGGTTTGAACCGGGGAGGAACTGGAGGTGCTGGCTTCAATAACCGTACCGGAGTTGCGGGCAATAACGGTTTGAACCAGAGGCAGGGCGGCACCTTCAACAACCGGGCCGGCAGCGGGATCGCTGGCCGCAGCGGAGCCAACGGCTTTGCCAACGGCGGGCGTCAGCCCTATAGCGGCGCTGGCAATGGAGGCGCATTCACCGGCCAGCGCAGCTACGGTGGTGGCGGTGTCTACCAGGGATCGCGCGGCTACGGCGGCGGTCTTGGCTCGCAACGCAGCTACGGCGGTGGTGGAGGCTTTGGTGCGCAACGCAGCTACGGTGGTGGAGGAGGTTTTGGTGGACAGCCTCGTAGCTACGGTGGTGGCGGCTTTGGTGGCAGCCGTGGTGGTTTCGGTGGTGGTGGTGGTGGCTTCGGCGGCGGCCGCGCTTCGATGGGCGGCGGTGGTTTCCATGGCGGCGGCG
>JAJZHR010000278.1 GCA_021810815.1 Acidobacteriota bacterium
CTGTCAGCGACATAGCCCTCAAGCACGACCTTCCCGAGGCCGTCGCGCAAAGCATGGCCGCATACGTTGGCTGCATTGCCGGGGCCATCAAGATTGACGACTACAAGAACGGGTTGCTCGAAGCGGGCTTCGAGCACGTCGAGATTGTGGATAGTGGCGCGGATCTGAACGCCTATGCAAAGGTCGAAAATCAGGCGGGTTGCTGCTCGCCTGCGATGAACACGACGAATCCGCTCCAAATCGTCGAGGCCACTTGCTGCACGCCAGCGCCGGTTGAGACTTCGCTGCATGACGATCTTACGGCTCTGCTCTCCCAGCACGACGTGAACGCTGCCGCCGCGAGCGTTCAGGTGTATGCCATCAAGCCTCGCGCTGACGAGTCTGCAGCCTGCTGCGGGCCGAACTGCTGTGCCTGAACAATCGTATCGAACCGAACGAAGCATAAGGAGCTTCTATGCCGCACTACAACGTTCTCTTTCTCTGCACCGGCAACTCCGCGCGTTCGATCATGGCCGAGGCGATCATGAACCAGAAAGGGCGCGAAAACTTCACGGCATTCAGCGCGGGGAGCCATCCCACCGGGGCTGTGCGACCCGAAGCCATTCGTCAGATTGAGAAGGCGGGGCTCAGTGCGGCGGATGCACGCAGCAAATCGTGGGACGAGTTCTCCAAACCAGACTCGCCGCACCTCAGCTTTGTGTTCACGGTCTGCGACAACGCTGCAAACGAAGTCTGTCCGTTCTGGCCGGGCCAGCCAATGACAGCGCACTGGGGGATTCCTGATCCGGCCTCCACGCTGGGGAGTCCCGCCGAGATCGAGCGCGCTTATAGCCAGGCTTTCCAAGCTCTGGATCGGCGTATCGGCCTCTTCCTTTGCCTGCCGTTCGCTACGATTGACACCTTCGCTCTCCAGGAAAAGCTCAACGATATAGGGAAGGCTTAGCCCGAACTCGTGGAAGCCAGTCCAGATGACCAGCCAGACATGGAAACTCAAATCGACAGATCGAAGGGAAACAGAATGCTCAAGGTGATCGTCGCCTGCGTCCACAACGCCGGTCGCTCTCAGATGGCGGCGGCTTTCTTCAATTAGCTTGCTAACCCTACGAAGGCAGAAGCCCTATCTGCCGGAACCGAGCCGGGAGTTCACACCCAGCGATCTGCATTTGTCCTCACAAGTGCGCGCCCATATCCATTGCGATTCGCCTGTGACCTGCATATGTGCTTCATGTTGGCATCCACATCCTTGCCGCCCTCAAAGAAGAACATCATTCTTCTGGCATTGAAGGCATGGGTTAGCGACGTTCGCGTATGAACTCACTAAAGGCCATGTGTTTTCTCCAAGCAGGTACTCAGATCTGGAGAAAACCTTAAAAACATTGACCTTTTTGCAGTCTGGTAGCGCACCTGCTTCGGGAGCAGGGGGTCGGAGGTTCGAATCCTCTCGCCCCGACCATTTCTCTCCATCTTTCTTCATCGCAGCACCGCTCGTGCGACAACTCCGCGCGCGGCTGGCTCTCCCACGCGCACGCGACTGGGCTCGGCATCTGCTGGACGCCAGGCTTCGCCCGTCTCCTCGCGCTCGGCGCTTACTGAACCGTCGTCTTCATCAGGGTCAGCCGAAAGCTCCCCGCCTCGCTGGAAAACTCCAGTATCTGCGACGCACCGCTATGCCAGACATGCGCTGTGAAGTCGCTGCCCGCCACCACAATCGGCGTCGACATCGCTCCCCCCGGCGAAAGCAGCGACTTCACATTTCCGCCCACAATGTTCGCCACTTCGCCCAACACATCATGCACCATCTCGTTCTCAAATGGACCCGCCTCGTCCGGAATCATTCTGCCGGCAAAAAACTGTGCCTGCTCCCGGTTGCACTGCAGCAGCAGCGAGCCCGCGTTCTCGCCCGTGAACTGCACGGCCGCCGTCAACTCATAGCTTCGCGGCTCCCCGCGTCGCTCCGTCGGCTCGACTCGCATGTCCAGCATCGTAGCAAACACGTCCTCCACAATCGCCGCGATGTCGGCGACCTGGGACTGCAACTCCATCACGTTCGGCATGAATTTCTTCTCCTTTATACAGCCTGGTAATACACGGTTCGGCCCGCGACAACGCGACGGAGTCGATCATCGAGGTTCAGCGTGGATTCGGTTCCGCCCAGCACCAGAGAGCCTCCAGTGAAGAGGGTGCCGCTCAACTCGCTCAGGATGCTCTTGCGCGTCGGCATGTCAAAATAAATCAGGCAATTGCGACAGAAGATTACATCGAACGGACCCTTCGCGCGCATACTCTGGCGCAGGTCAAACTGTTCAAACCGAACGATGCGGCGCACATGGTCTTTGATCTGCCAGTCCAGCCCCTTGCGGTCGAAGTACTTCACCAGATAGTGCGCCGGCAACCCGCGGTTCACCTCGTTCTGCTTGTACTTGCCCTCCCGCGCACGCTCCAGGATGCTCTCGGAGAGATCCGTCCCCAGAATCTGGATGTTCCATCCCTCCAGCCCCATCTCCAGCAGCAGCATCGCCAGGCTGTAAGCCTCCTGGCCTGAGGATGCCGCAGCCGACCACAGCCGCAGCGTCCGAAACACCTTGCGCTGTTCGATCAGCGCCGGCAGAATCTCCGTCCTCAGCGCATCGAACGGAGCCACATCACGAAAGAACAACGTCTCGTGCGTGGTCATCGCCTCCACCACCTGTCGCTGGATCTTCACATTGCCGCGCGTCCGCAGCACCGCGCACAGACCATCCAGCGAGTCCAGCTGCGACTGCCGCACAATCGGCAACAGCCGCGACTCAATCAGGTAGCGCTTGCTCTCATCGAGCACAATGCCTGACTCCTTGTGGATGTAGTCCGTAAGAAACACATAGTTGTCTGCTCCCAGCGAGGCAGATGAAATCGTCTCAGGCATTGGCATACCTCTTCCACTCCAGGCGTGGCATCGTTGAACGCGAACGGACCTTCGCTACAATCTCTCCCGCGATCTTCTCCAGCGGCACAACCGCATCAGCAAGCCCGGCCTCTACAACGGCGCCGGGCATGCCCCACACCACGCTGCTGGCCTCGTCCTGTGCAATCATGCTGGCGCCTCTGGCCTTCAGCAGCTGGGCTCCGCGCAGGCCGTCCGTTCCCATGCCGGTCAGAATCACACCCACCGTCGCTGCGCCATAGCTCTGCTCGACCGAGCGAAACAACACATCGACCGATGGCCGACACGAGTTCTCCGGTCGCTCCTGGTTCAACGTCACCACCTTCCGCAGCCCCTCTCTGCGCACACACATGTGGTAATTTCCCGGCGCAATCAGCACACTTCCTGCCTCCACTGGCATGCCCTCCTGCGCCTCGCAGACGCGCAGCTTCGTCAGTCCCTGCAGCCGTTCCGCCAGCAGACGCGTAAAGATCGGCGGCATGTGCTGCACAATCAGAATCGGCACAGGGAAGTCGCCGGGCAGCATCGGCATCACCACGCTCAGCGCGTTCGGCCCTCCCGTTGAAACCCCGATCGACACCACCTCCGGTTCCACATGCGAGTGCGCCACAGGCACCACAGCCAGCGGCCTCACCGCGGCGGACCTCCCTGCCAACAACCTCCCATCACTCTCGCGCAGAAAGAACTGCTTGATCTTCGGGATCAACTCCTCGCGCAGGCTGTGCATCGAGCGATCCAGCGAGCCTGCGTTCGACGCCTTCGCCACATAGTCATCGGCGCCCAGCGAAAGCGCCTCCATGCTCACCCACGCGCCGCGTTCGGTCAGCGTGCTGAACATGATCACCCGCACATCCTTGTTCGTCATACGCAGCCGACGAACCATCTCCAGCCCATCCATGTCCGGCATCTCCACGTCCACCGTGATCACATCCGGATTCAACTGCTCTGCCCGCGCCAGCCCAATCAACCCATTCGACGCCGTCCCAACCAGCTCGATCGCAGGATCCTCCTGCAAAGCGTGCGATACCAGCCGTCGGATCACCACCGAATCATCAACCACCAGCACCCGCAGCCGATAGTCTGCGGGCACTCTCTTTCTCGACCTCAGATACGGCTCGTTCATTCCATCCCTCTCCTACTGCAGCAGCCCCAGCCCCTGCAGCTTCTCCGCCACCATCTCTTTGGTGAACGGCTTCATCATGTAGTCGTTCGCGCCGGACTCCAACGCCCTCACCATCTGCCCAACCTCCGTCTCCGTCGTCACCATAATCACCGGCACCGAACGGAAGCACGCATCAAGGCGCAGCTGTTCCAGAAACTCGATCCCATTCATCTCCGGCATGTTCCAATCCAGCAGGATCAGCGACAGCTTGTCGCTCTGCAGCTCCGGCGAAGCCATGGCTTCCTTCCCGTTCGCTGCCTGGCAAACTTCGTACCCAAGCTCCTTCAACGTATTGGTCAGAATCATTCGAATCACGCGCGAATCGTCGATCACCATCGCCTTGGACATGTGCCACCCTTCTTCTCGTTCCGTTTCAGCCTCGGTCTCGCCCGGCCCG
>JAJZHR010000279.1 GCA_021810815.1 Acidobacteriota bacterium
ATTAATTAAAGGTGGTGGGGCGGCGCTGCTGCGGGAGAAGATTGTGGCAAGCGCGGCGAAGCGGTTTGTGTGCGTGGTGGACGAGAGCAAGATGGTGGCGAAGCTGGGGCGGTTTCCGCTGCCGGTGGAGGTGATCAAGATGGCGCTGCCGCTGGTGGAGCGTCGGCTGAACGAGCTGGGGCTGAATCCGAAGCTGCGAATGCTGAAGGATGGCAGCGGGCCGCTGCTGACCGATGAGCAGAACTACATTCTGGATTGCGCGTGCGGAGAGATTGACGAGCCGGAGGTGACGGCGGCGGAGATTCGGAGCATTGTGGGCGTGGTGGAGCATGGATTGTTTCTGGGGATGGCGAGCGTGGCGCTGGTGGCCGGCGAGCAGGGTGTGCGGGAGTTTGCGGGGTAGTGGCGGGGGAAGCGGCATCATCAGGTTCCGGCTGAATGTTTTGTATGGGTGCTGAAGGAAATTGATTCAGTCACACGTTTACGTGCCATTGACAGTGATTCGGATTACTCTCTAAGAGGCATCAATTTCCCGGCGTGATCGCGGCGCGGGTCATCTTTAGCAGAAGCTTTGGAAGAAGGACAGAACATGGAACTGGGAATCATTGGACTGGGCAAGATGGGCGGCAACATGGCGGAGCGTCTGCGGTTGGCGGGGCATCGCGTGATCGGCTTCGACTTCAACGCAGCGGCTGTGCAGAAGCTGACGGAGGCGGGTTCGGTGGGTGTGAACTCGCTGAAGGAGATGGACGAGGCGTTCACGGGCCGTCGCGCGGTGTGGATCATGGTGCCGGCGGGCGATCCGGTGGACCAGACGATCGAAGGGCTGAAGGCGTTCATGCAGCCGGGCGACATTTTTATCGATGGCGGCAACTCGAACTACAAGGACTCGCAGCGGCGGCACGACGCGCTGAAGAAAGAGGGCTTTGAGTTTGTGGATGTGGGCACGTCGGGCGGCATCTGGGGGATCACTGAGGGCTACTCGATGATGATCGGCGGCGACAAGGAGACGGTGGAGTATTTGACGCCGATCTTTGAGGCGCTGGCACCGGCGGCGCATGAGGGCTGGGGCCATGTGGGTCCGGCGGGCGCGGGCCACTTTGTGAAGATGGTCCACAACGGCATTGAGTACGGCATTATGCAGGCGTATGCCGAGGGCTTCTCGATCATGAAGGCGAAGACGCCGCTGGCGCTGGACCTGGTGCAGATCTCGGAGATCTGGCGGTATGGTTCGGTGGTGCGTTCGTGGCTGCTGGACCTGACGGCGGATGCGCTGAAGAAGAACCCGACGCTGGATGGGCTGGAGGCGTTTGTGCCGGACTCGGGCGAGGGCCGCTGGACGGTGTTCGAGGCCATTGATCTGAATGTGTCCGCGCCGGTGATTACCGAGTCGCTGATTCGTCGCCTGCGTTCGCGCGAGGAGAATAACTTTACTGATCGCATGTTGAGCGTGATGCGGAACGAGTTTGGCGGTCATGCGGTGAAGAAGAGTTAAGAGCAGTGAATAAGGAATAGGGAATAGGGCGTAGGAGATTCCTGAGACCTTGGCGCGGAACGATTTGTAAGGAGCAGGTGATGGCAGACGAAGTGCAGGTAGCCCGGACGGGCGTGGGTAAGAAGCTGGAGCGGATTCCTGATCCGTGCGTTGTGGTGATCTTTGGCGCGTCGGGCGATCTGACCAAGCGCAAGCTGCTGCCGGCGCTGTTCCACCTGGAACAGCAGGGTCTGCTGCCGGAGAAGTTTTCGGTGGTGGGCGTGGCGCGTCGGGACATCTCGGCGACGTTTGCGGCAGACATGCAGGACGGCATTGAGAAGTTTGGCGGCGTGGAGGCGAGCGATCCGAAGCTGAAGGGCTTCATGGAGCGCGTCGAGTACTTTGCGACGAACTTCGATGACGACGCGGGCTATGCGAAGCTGAAGGATTTTCTCGCGGGCATCGACGCGAAGCACGGCACGCAGGGGAACCGCCTGTTCTACCTGGCGGTGGCGCCGGAGTACTTTGCCGACATTACGCAGCGGCTGGCCAAGCAGGGAATGACGGCTCCGGCAGCGCCGTCGTGGGCGCACGTGATCATCGAGAAGCCGTTTGGCACGGACCTGGAGAGCGCCAAGAAGCTGAACGACGAGATCAACGCGGTGCTGAAGGAAGAGCAGATCTTCCGCATCGACCACTACCTCGGCAAGGAGACGGTGCAGAACATCCTGGTGTTCCGGTTTGCGAATGCGCTGTTCGAGCCGGTGTGGAACCGGAACTACATCGACCACGTGGAGATCACGGCGGCGGAGTCGATTGGCATCGAGGGGCGCGGACCGTTCTATGAGCAGGCCGGTGCGCTGCGCGACGTGCTGCAGAACCATGTGATGGAGGTGCTGAGCTTTGTGGCGATGGAGCCACCCGACAGCTTTGACGCGAACTCGGTACGGACGGAGAAGCTGAAGGTGTGGCGCGCGATTGAGCCGATCCCGGTCGAAGATACGGTGCGTGGCCAGTATGGACCGGGCAGCGTAGGCGAGGAGAAGGCGATCGGCTATCGCGAGGAAGACCGCGTGAACCCGCAGTCCACTACGGAGACGTTTGCGGCGATGAAGCTGCAGATTGCGAACTGGCGCTGGGCAGGCGTGCCGATCTACATTCGTGCGGGCAAGCGGTTGGCCAAGCGAGTGACGGAGGTGACGGTGATCTTCAAGCAGCCGCCGCTGCACCTGTTCAAGGCGAACGACCCGAAGAAGCAGGTTCAGCCGAATGTGCTGAAGATGCGGATTCAGCCGGACGAAGGCATCATGCTGCAGTTTGGCGCGAAGGTGCCGGGACCGACGACGAACATCAAGCCGGTAGTGATGGACTTCAGCTACGCGGAGAGCTTTGGCAAGAGCTCGGCGAACGGGTATGAGCGGCTGCTGCTGGATGCGATGCTGGGCGACGGAACACTGTTCGCACATCGCGACGGCGTGGAGGCGACCTGGGCGCTGATGACTCCGATCCTGGAGGCGTGGGCGAAGAATCCGCCGACGGACTTCCCGAACTATGACGCAGGATCGTGGGGGCCGACGGCCGCTGATGAACTGCTGCATCGTGACGGCCGCAGCTGGCACAAGCTGTAATGCAGGGAATAGGAAATAGGGAGTACGGAAAGGGGAGCAGCGAAGAGACTGCTGCTCCCTTTTCTTGTTAGAGTCGGTAGGCACAACGAGCGTGAAGGAGTGGGGCTGCGTATGGCGAAGCCGGTGACGGTGACGTATGAGGTGTGGGCGACGAAGGAGGCGACGGCGCTGGCTGTGGCGCGGCTCTTTGCGACGAAGGTGGAGGAGGCTGCGGCGAAGCGCGGCGTGGCGCGGGTAGCGGTGTCGGGCGGGTCCACTCCGCAGGCGACGTTTGCCCTGCTGGCCGATCCGGCGGGACCGTTTGCGGCGACCGTGCCGTGGGACAAGCTGCAGTTGTACTGGGTGGATGAGCGGTGTGTGGGGCCGGAGCATCCGGAGTCGAACTACGGGGTGTGCCGCGAGCTATTGCTGAGCAAGGTGCCGCTGCCGGCGGAGAACGTGTTCAGGATGGAAGGCGAGCTGGATCCGGAAGAGGCGGCGAACCGGTATGAGAGCGTGCTGCGGAACTCGATGAAGCTGGAGGGCGCGGAGTCGCCGGCGTTTGACCTGCTGCTGCTGGGGATGGGTCCTGACGGGCACACGGCGTCGCTGTTTCCTCATACAGAGGCTCTGGAGGTGCTGAACCGGCTGGTGATTGCGAACCACGTTCCGCAGAAGGAGACATGGCGGATTACGCTGACGTGGCCGGTGATCAACCAGGCGAGCGAGGTGGTGTTTGCGATTGAAGGCGCGGGCAAGGCCGACGTGCTGGCCGAGGTGCTGGTGGGACCGCGGGACATTGAGCGGCTGCCGTCGCAGTTGATTCGGCCGTCGAACGGGAAGCTGCTGTTCCTGCTGGATGAGGCCGCCGCGGCGAAGCTGCCGGAGGCGAGCCAGATGTTTGGGAGCGAGGACGGCGGACGCAGGGTTGGAGTGCTGGAGATTTGAAAGGCAGTGAGTAGGGAGTAAGGGATGGTGAGCAGAGCAGGTGAGGGATGCAGTGAGGATCATGACTCACTCCTCCTCGCGCAATGCGGACGGCCCTTGAAAGAGATTGGATAGCGATGATTCTGGCAGGCGATGTAGGCGGGACGAAGGTTCATCTGGCGCTGTACAACTTTGTAAACGGCCGGCTGGTGGCGGTGCGGGAGCACAAGTTTCCGGCGCACGAGTACGAGACGCTGGATGCCGTGGTGAAGGCGTTTCAGGCGCAGGGCGGAGCGGATGAGCCGGCGATCTTTGCGGCGTGCTTTGGGTGTCCGGGGCCGGTGCGCGACGGGCGGCTGAAGCTGACGAACCTGCCGTGGACGCTGGATACGCGCGACCTGCAGCGGTCGTTGGGCATTGAGCACATCTTCCTGATCAATGACCTGGAGGCGAACGGGTACGGAATA
>JAJZHR010000280.1 GCA_021810815.1 Acidobacteriota bacterium
CCATTTGCTTCTACCCAACCCTCGCTGATGACTCTAGCCTTCTGGGTAGCCCCAGAGTAATTTGTTGCCAAGCTGATATCGCACTGGATATTAGCCATCATCTGTGGGCGCGCTCCTGTTTACCGCTCGATCTCTCATTGCAGCTTTTGGTTCCGTGGGACGTTACAAAGGCTTCGGCGGAAGGGTTGTAATCCTGCCGGGAGTTGAACGGCGGGTCGAGATAGATCAGATCGACGGACTGGTCCGCGATGTGGTCGCGCAGGACCTGTAGATTATCGCCGTAGTAGAGCTGGTTTTTCGCGTCGGCCATTGTGTTTGCTTGAGGGTAGCACGGTCGCCGCTTTCCGCTGGCCGTGCCTGTCGATACGGCCAGCGGAAGAGCAGCTCCGCCCCGGCGCAGGGCGGGTTGGAGCGCGCTACCGGAACAGGTTCAGGTCCACAGCCTCGCCCATCGCTTTCAGGCCAGCATCGTTCGGGTGCAGGTGGTCGCCGTGGTCGTAGGCGGGCAGGAAGGTCTCCGGGTGGGCGGGGTCGCGGACGGCTTTGTCGAAGTCGATCACGCCGTCGAACACGCGTCCCTTGTTGGCCCGGATCCAGGCGTTGATGGTCTGGCGGTCCTGCTCCCCCTGCACGGTGGCGTAGCCCGCGCCCACGTAGGGCGTCAGCGTCGCTCCAAACACCTTGATGCCGTGCGCATGCGCGCGCTCTGCGATCTGCGACAGGCCCGCGATCAACTGCTCCGCGCTCACCAGCTCCTCGCCCGGATTGGGCCGGCCCCGGCGGCCGATGTCATTGATGCTCTCCAACACGATCAGGTACTTCACGCCAGCCTGCCCCAGAACGTCGCGATCAAAGCGGGCAAGAGCGTTGGGCCCGGTTCCATCGTGCAGCACCCGGTTCCCGCCGATGCCCTCATCCAGAACGCTCAGGCCGCCGGTGCCCTTGTTGGCCGCCAGCCGCGCCGCCAGCACATCCGGCCAGCGGCCATTCGAGTCGCGGGTCGAGGCGGTGCCGTCCGTGATGGAGTCGCCCAGCGCAACCACAGCCGCGTCCTGCGGCTTGGCGGTCACTTCAACGCCCTTCAGCAGGAACCACGAATAGATCTTCGTCGCATCTGCCAGCGTCGCAGCGCTGGTCTGGTCGCCCGCGATCTTGAAGTTCGTCTGGTAGGCCGAGCCGTGGAAGGTCATCACGCTCAGCGGCTGCTCCGGCACATAGATGCTGACCGCGACATCGGAGAACGGCAGCGCGGGAAGGGAAACAGGATCGCTCAACTCAAGCGCTCCCGCCGGGATGATGACCGACGACGAGCCGTTGAACGTCAGCGCGTGGTCCGTTGCTGGCTGGATCGCTCCATTGTTGCCCGCGACTGGAAGAGCGACGTGCGCCGATCCGATGGTGAGCGGCGCCGTGCCCATCTCATTCGTCAGGATCACGCGCAGCGCAAATCCTGATGGGGTAACGTCGCCCAGGCTCAGGTGAACGATCTCGCGATAGGTGGTCGCTGCAAAAGTCGGTCCGACCGCGGCCTCCGGATTCACCAGCGCGGCCGGGCTGCTTGGGGCTGCAGGCACCACGGGAGCTGCCTGAGGAGCGTTCGCAGCGGCTGGCGAGGCCGCTGTTGCTGCCGGCTGCGCTGCAGGGCTGTGCGGGCCGACAATTCGCATGGCCATGGGCGACGCTGCCCATGAGCCGACCCAGTGCGGATCTGCGCCCGCCGCATTCGCGCTCTGCGCCTGTGAAACACCACCCAGCAAACCGCCCACCATCGCCACTGCCGCAATCCGCGCAAGCATTCTCATCTCGTACTCTCCCTGTTCCTGAAAAGCGATATTTTTCCGCCGTCGCCTTGAGCACTCCTCCGGGACGACCCAACCAAGATATAACGGGGACACAGCGGGGGCACAGCGCGCAGTCGGATTTCCGCCGGCCGCTGCGGAATCAAGTATCCTGAACGCCGTGGCGAGTGCGGAACAACCGCCGCCGCCCAGGAGATGGCTTCCATGAGGACTTTTTGCTCATCCACGATGCTCTGCGCCTTCGCAGCCGCAGCGCTTGCCTCCGGAGCACCATCGGCGAACGCCGCCAGGGCCCCCAGGCTCAAGGTGAAGCTCACCACCAGCTACGGCCAGGATGCCGGAACGGCGACCTTCACGCAGCGGAAGAACGGCGTCCATGTGAAAATCGACGCGAAGAACCTGCCCTTTGGCGACCACGCCATGCACATCCACGAGTACCCGGTCTGCGACGCTCCCGACTTCCACGGCGCTGGCAACCACTTCAACCCAGACGGCAAGAAGCACGGCATCCGCAATCCTGCCGGCCATCACAATGGCGACCTGCCGGTGAACCTGGAGATCGGGGAGGACCACATGGGCAGCGCCAGCTTCAACGTGGACCATCTCTCGCTGGACCCGAACGCTCCCGATTCGCTGTTCCTCAACGGAGGAACGTCCATTGTCATCCACAAGAGGCCGGACGATATGATGACGGACCCCACCGGAAACGCCGGCAACCGCATCGCCTGCGGCATCATCACCCAGGCCGGGTTGCAGAAGTAGAGCCGCTCGATTCGCTGAGAGCATTCCCGCGCCTTGTTGTTCAAGGGGCATGGCTGCCGTATCGCAAAGGGTGGGACCCGCCACCGCTCACCCTGGCAGCAGTTCTGCGTTTGCTCTTAAATGCTCAAGGGCCGGACAGAAGCCCGGCCCTTCAACATGCAGACGAAAGGAATCTCCCGTCTATTTCTTTCTGCCGAAGCGGTACAGGATACCGGCGGACATGGAGAAGTCCTCCGTCGTCTCGCTGCTGCTGTATTGGCGGATCATGGCATCCGGCTGGATGCGCAGCGCCCAGTGCGTCCCGCGGTTGATGTCCAGGCTGATGCCGAGAGCTTCCATCGGCTTGGTGCGGTTGCTGTACATGCCCACATCCTGCGGTGGCGTGTTGCCGATGTTGGTGTCGAACATGCCGTGGGTCACGCCGCCGTAGGCGTGGTAGTTCAGCGCGAAGTGCTGGTTGCGCGGGCCGCGCATCACCAGTCCGCCCAGGTACATCATCTGGTACACCACGGCGCGGTCGATCTTGTACGGGTTCGCGTTCACCGGCGTGGTTCCGCCGTCGCCGCGGAAGTCCAGGCTCAGGCCAAAACGCGGAACCGGCCAGTAGGTGCCCTGCACCTCGACGCCGCCGAGGTTCATCCGCTTCAGCAGCGTCCTGCCTGCCACCAGCGTGTCCAGGCTCATGCCGCCGTAGGCGTCGTAGCGGTTGTCATACTTCAGCTTCTCCGTCGGCCGGATCAACTGCGCCTGCGCCACGCCTGCCAATGCAAAGCAGACCAGAAGCGCCACTGCGATCGACCATGCACCCAGCCTGCGTCCGGCGGCTTTTCCGCTGAGACGGGCACTACCCGCCCGCTCGATTTCCTCGTGTCCCATGTTCCTCCACTGCGTGTGTGTCCCTCTAAAGATATAACGTCCGCGCCCTTTCCCGCTTGTTTCGGCCGCCGTTTTCCCTGGCGAGGGCAGGCCGGCGCATGGGCGGCGTTGGCGCGCCCGCAGGCGATCTTCCGCGCCCGCGCGACTATTTCCTGGTTATGCGACAATAGATGCAATCTGCAATCGCCTCTCCGTGCGTACATACCAGAGAGAACCAGAGAGAAGACGTTGCCAGAGGGAAGTTGGAGGAACCGCTATGTTTGGAGATCTTTTTCAACCGATGCACCTGCTGGTGATCGCTGTCATCGCGATCCTGATCTTCGGCCCGCGCAAGCTGCCAGAGCTTGGCAAAGGCCTGGGCGAAGGTCTGCGCGGCTTCAAAGAGGGCATCAAGGGCATGTCCGACGTGAAGGACAACCCGCCGCCCGCCGTCACTGAGACCAGAGCCCCCAGCGCTCCGGCTGCCCAGGTGCCGCCCAGCAACACCATCAGCCCGGAAACCAAGTAAGCCTGCGCGACAGAATCAGCAAGCGCTGCGCTGCTTGGGTCGCACAGTGCCTCAGACTTCGCAATCAGCCGGATCCTTGACCAGGATCCGGCTTTTTCGTGCGCTGGCCCAGAACGTGAAACTGGTGCATCCTAAGCAAACAGCACTTACGGAGGCTGCCCATGAAGCTGAAGTCGCCCTACCGCATCAAGCCCGGAGCGAAGGTCCGCCTTGCACATCTCCCCACCGGTCCCGCAAAAACGAACGGAACCAGTTCCTCGAAGCAGGAAAAGCTGAAGGAGCAGGCCGAACTCGACCGCCATCGCGCCAAGATGGATCTTCTGCAGGAGGTTCTCTACGCGGAGCAGAAGCACTCGCTGCTGGTCGTTCTCCAGGGCATGGACACCGCAGGCAAGGATGGCACCATCGGCCACATCTTCAGCGGCGTCAATCCGCAGGGCTGCGATGTCTCCCAGTTCAAGGTCCCCACTCCGCTGGAGGCGCGGCACGACTTCCTCTGGCGCGCGCACAACGAGG
>JAJZHR010000281.1 GCA_021810815.1 Acidobacteriota bacterium
CCTTTCCATCCTGATCCTGCAAGGAGATCATTTGCGCCCTTTTCGGAAATTCCTCATCGCTTCGCTGGCCGCGCTCGGCCTCGGCGCATTCGCTGTCAGCAGCTCCGCACAGGGAAAGTCGCCGGGAGATTTCACACTGCCACCACCGCCGCATACCAGGCAAATCCACTTGAAGCATGTTCTTGTCATCGGCCAGACAAAGGGGTTTGAGCACGATTCCGTCTCCGCGGCGATGGACGCTATCTACACGATGGGTAAAGAGAGCGGGCTGTGGGATACCACCATGCGCACCGACACCGAACTGCTCACCAAGAAAGAGCTATCGAGAAATGCGAAGAACCTGAATTACTTCGATGTTCTGGTCTTTGCCAGCACAACTGGGGAGCTGGACATGGATGCCAGCCAGAAGCAGGACATGATGTCTTTCATCAAAGAGGATGGAAAGGGGTTTGTGGGCATCCATGCGGCGCTGGATACAAACTACACCTGGCCAGAGTATGGAGAGATGATTGGCGGATGGTTCGACCAGCATCCATGGATGACATTCAATGCTCCGATCGTCAATGAAGATCCTGACTTCCCGGCCGTGCGCCACTTCCCAAAGGAATTCGTGAAATATGACGAAATCTATCAGCCCAAGGAGTGGTCCCGGGACAAGGTGAACGTCCTGCTCAGCCTCGATTCGACGAAGCTTGACTATGTGAACAATCCTCGTATCCATCGCATGGATCACGACTTTCCTGTCGCGTGGAGCAAGATGTATGGCAAAGGGCGCGTGTTCTACTCCACGCTTGGACACACGGAGGAGTCCTGGGAAGATCCTGACATGCGCAAGATGTATTTCGAAGCGATCAAGTGGGCCCTGGGCATGACTGAGGGAAGCACGTCGTCTCATCAGCGACCCGCCGCATCCGCGCAGGGGCATTCTGCCGAAGCAACAGCCAGGTGACGGTTGGAAACCAGCTTGAGTCATGGGGGCAATAATCGTCTTATGAAGAGACTTGGGATGGGTCTGATCGGCCCTGGGTTTGTTGCGGCGCATCATATTGACGCCGTCCGTCGCCTGGGGGATGTGGATGTGGTTGCGATTGCAGGCTCGTCGCAAGAGTCGGCTGAAAATAAAGCGCGGGAGCACAAGGTTGAGCGCGCTTATGGCAACTATCGCGCATTGATCGGCGATCCGGACGTGCATGTGATCCACAACACCACGCCCAATTACCTTCATCTGCCAATTACCCTGGCTGCGCTTGCGGCTGGCAAACATGTCATCTCTGACAAGCCCCTGGCCATGAATCCAGAGGAGGGACGCAAGCTGCGCGATGCAGCTGTTGCGGCGAAGGTGGCCCACGTCGTCACCTTCAACTATCGGGGAAACCCGCTGGTGCAGCAGGCCCGCGGCATGGTCGCGCGCGGAGAAGCCGGGCCGGTCGGATTTGTGCATGGCCATTATCTTCAGGATTGGATGACCGACCCGAACGTCTACTCCTGGAGGTCTGACCCAGCGAAGGGTGGTGCCAGTTCCGCGCTCGGTGATATTGGCTCCCACTGGTGCGATCTCGCGGAGCATATGTCCGGGTTGAGGATCGCGTCTGTGCTGGCAGATCTCACGACTGTCATCCCGATCCGCTACTCTTCCGGTGCTTCCGCCGAGGCTTTTTCCAAACAGGGATCTGGGGAGCGGGTGGAGATGCATACGCAATCGGAAGACCTGGCCAGCGTGCTGCTCCGTTTTGAAAATGGAGTAAAGGGATGCTTCTCGGTGGGGCAGGTATTGCCCGGCCATAAGAACGATCTGCAGCTTGAGTTGAACGGACGAACCTGTTCCCTGAAGTGGAAACAGGAGGAGCAGAATCAGCTCTGGATCGGCCGGCATGATCAGCCGAATGCCGTCATGGCCAAGGATCCGTCGCTGATGTCACGCGATGTGCGGCGCTACACGCATCTGCCGGGAGGGCACCAGGAGGCCTGGTCGGACGCTTTTTTCAACGTGGTTCGAGACGCATATGACTGGATTCGCGCAGGAGCGCTGCCAAACGCAAAACCGGAGATGCTGCCGACCTTTGAGGATGGCTACCGCTCGACCTGCGTTGTCGATGCGATGCTGAGAAGCCACGCAGCAGGAGGCGTTTGGCAGAAGGTGAACTGTCTTCCATGCGGAGAATAGACTTCCCCCTTCGCCGCAATCATTTGGCAATGCGTCTTAGCAAAGAAAGATGAGGAGCAATCGCATGAGACTGGGAGTATTCACGCCCCTGCTGTCGCAGATGCCATTGGAGGACGTGCTTGCAAAGCTGAAAGCGCTCCAGATCGACACTGTCGAATTAGCCACCGGAAACTATCCGGGCGATGCTCACTGCAAACTGTCCATGCTGGAGGATGCTTCAGCGCTGAAGGAGTTCAAGCGCAAACTGGAAGACCATGGGGCAAGCATCAGCGCGCTGAGTTGCCACGGGAATCCGCTGCATCCTGACCCGGCACAGGCGAAGCAAGCGCAGGAAGTGAACCGCAAAACAATTTTGCTGGCAGCCGAGCTAGGCGTGCCGACTGTGGTGGATTTCTCCGGCTGCCCAGGGGACTCGCCGAATGCAAAGGCTCCGAACTGGGTTACCTGTCCATGGCCGCCCGAGTACCTCAGTGTGCTGGAATGGCAGTGGAATGAAGTGGTAGCGCCCTACTGGTCCAGGCGCGCGGAGTTTGCTGCGCAGCATGGCATTCAAATCGCCATTGAAATGCACCCGGGCTTCGTTGTATACAACCCCGAAACCATGCTTCGACTTCGCTTGATCGCAGGGCCATCCATCGGCTGCAATTACGATCCAAGCCACATGTTCTGGCAAGGGATCGATCCCATCGCGGCGGTGCGTATCCTGGGCGAAGCGATTTTCCACGTCCATGCGAAAGACACCCAGATCTATCAGGCCAATCTGACGCGCACCGGAGTGCTGGACACCAAACCATACACCGATGAGCGGAATCGCGCGTGGATCTTCCGCACCTGTGGCTACGGGCATGGCGCGGAATGGTGGAAGGAGTTTGTCTCCACGTTGAGGATGTTTGGCTACGACAAGGTGCTTTCCATTGAACATGAGGACAGTCTGCTCTCCCCTTCGGAGGGACTTGCAAAAGCAGCAGAATTTTTGACGGATATTGTGGTCAAAGAGAAGCCTGCGGCCGCATGGTGGGTTTGAAATGTATTGAAAGCAGCTTTATGGAAAGCAGCTTCATGTGGTTTTGAGGGTTCATGCAGTCGATCAAGCACTCAGAAGAGCTTGCCTGCTCCTGTCTCCCCTCGCCCGTTATTGATCGCGCACGGAGCGGATTACATAAGTTGATGAGGATAATTTCTCGGCCATGAAAAAGTTTATTGTTTTTGCACTCTGGGTTGCATCTTGCTGCTTTCTTATCTCCCAACGATGGGATGTTCCCCTTTATGCAGCGCCCGCCGGAACTGCATCGGCTGGCGCAGGGGATCGAGCAGGCCAACCTGCGGTCTCCGGTGTTGGCGATTCGGTCGGCGCACAGGTTTATGCGGACGATTGCGCTATCTGCCATGGCAAGCAGAGACAGGGCAACCTGCCGGGGTTTCCTGCCCTGCTTGGCGTAGAACGCCATATGACAGATCAGCAGATTGCCAACCTCATCCATCACGGCAAGGGGCGAATGCCAGGCTTTCCTACGATGCAGAAGCAGCAAACCGCTTCTCTCGTTCGCTATCTTGCAAGCAGCGATCTATCCGACCCGGCGGGTGCCAGTTCCAGCAGTACTCCTGCTCTGGCACATCCGTCAGGAAGCAACGGAGTTGGCGCTTCGCTTTTCCGGCAAAACTGCGCATTTTGCCATGGTCGGGACGCGGAAGGCGGAGAGACGGGCCCGGATCTCACCCGATCGAAGCTCGTGCTCGCGGATGTCAATGGTGACAAGATCTCTGAGGTCGTACGGAATGGCCGCCCGGAGAAGAAGATGCCCGCATTCAACTTTTCCAACCAGGAACTGCTCGGTCTTGCGGCCTACATTCATGCGCAGGAGGCCAGAGCTGTCGCCCAGGCGGGCAAGCGCAAGGGCGTGGATGTGTCCGATCTGCAGACTGGGAATGTTCAGGCCGGCTTGAAGTACTTCAACGGCGAGGGAACCTGCGCGACGTGTCACTCTGCCACAGGAGACCTTGCGGGCATCGCATCGCGCTATGAGGGGCTGCAGCTCGAGGAAAGGATGCTGTATCCAAGGGATGCGAAGAGCAGCTTGACGGTAACTCTTCCGTCTGGAGAACGAATTTCTGGAACGGTCGCGTATATGGACGAGTTTACCGTTGCATTGCGCGACAGTCATGGCACCTATCGATCATGGGCCGCCAGAGACGTGAAATATTCGCTCGACGCGCCGGTGCATGCGCATGTTGAACTGTTCAGCAAATACACAGATGCCGACATCCACAACTTGATGGCGTATTTGCAA
>JAJZHR010000282.1 GCA_021810815.1 Acidobacteriota bacterium
CACTCGAACCACGTAGTCATGGGACTGCCTCTGAATGCAGCGACCTATATCCCCGGCGTCTCCACCGGCCCCGGCTCCTGCGCTCCGCTTGCGACGGCTCCGAAGGCGGGGCAGCCATGCTCCACGGTTGGCAACCAGGCGGCGCGCTACTCGCTGACATTGGCGAACCCAGCGCAAGGCATCAAGTACACAGGCGGCGGCAGCGGGTCCACGTTGATCGCAAATGGCGGCAGCGCCAGCTACAACGGCCTGGTGACCAGCGTGCAGCATCGCATGTCCAGCAGCTTCAGCTTCCTCGCCAACTACACCTGGTCGAAGTGCCTGAACATATCGGACGCTTCGGGGGACGTGGCGCAAACCGCAGTGGAGAACCCGAAGAACATCCGGATGGACTGGGGCCCATGCGGATCGGACTACCGCAACATGGTCAACAGCACGCTGGTCGCCATGAGCCACTTCGGCCTCACGGGATGGAAAGCGCTGGCCTTCAACAACTGGGAGATCGCGCCTCTGCTGCAGATCCGGAGCGGAGCGCCCTTCACGGTCACAGCGGGACAGGACAATTCGCTCACCTCGATCGGACATGACCGGCCCAACCTGATCAATGCCCACAACGTCTATACGCACCAGGGAATCACGCAAAGCCCATCAGGGAACAGGTACTACATCCACCCATCCTCGTTCGCTCAAATCTCGTCCTCCGCTTTCGGCGGCTATGGAAACATCGGACGGAACACCTTCCGCGGGCCTTCGTACTACAACCTGGACTCTGAAATCAGCCGGATGTTTCCCATCCACGAAAGGCTGAATCTGGATCTCCGCCTGGAAGCGTTCAATCTGTTGAACCACCCGAACTTCAACCCACCGGCTTCTGTTCTGACCTCGGGCACGTTTGGCCAGATCACAAGCCAGAACGGCAATGCCAGGCTGTTCCAGGGAGCGATCAAGATCCTCTTCTAAACCGCAACCCCGCCATCCGGTGGGCAAAAATCAGGCCGCGCGCGGGGACAACCTACCCTGCGCGCGGTCTTTTTTTTGTTGATCCCTGCCGCCCTGGTTGAAGGTCCATCCGCGAACTATTTGCCTATTGACACTGGTTCGACCAATCCTATAGAGTCCGCGAAGCTGTGTTGGCATGGAGAAAGGCAGAGTGAGGAATGGCAAAAGATACCGATGAGTGGAATACCGAGTCCGCAACGCTAACGAATCGCCGGAGTTTTCTGCTGAAGTCTGCCGCAGCGGCCATCGCCGCAGGAGCGTCTTCCATGGCTCCAGTCTCTGCGGAAGCGCAGACGAAAGCTGGCGCTCCGCCGGCCAGGAAGCCAAACGTAATCATCTATATTGCGGATCAGGTTCGCGCGGACTTCATCGGCGCGAACAATTTGAACACCAGCACGCGCACACCCAATCTTGATGCTGTGGCCCGGAGGGGGACGTCGTTCACCGGGGCCATCACGAATCAGCCGGTGTGCTCTCCGTCGCGGTCTATTCTGATGACCGGGAGATATGCGACCGAGACGCATGTGTGGAGGAATGCGAATCCGATCAATCCCGAGCTGCCGACGCTGGCCTCGGAATTTCGGAAGGCGGGCTATAGCGCCAACATGATCGGCAAATGGCACCTGGCTCCGAAAGATCCGGCCAAGGGCGGAGGCGATGGTTTCGTGCGTCCGGAGTACCGTGGCGGCTTCCTGGATTTATGGGAGGGGGCGAATGAGTTCGAGTGGACGACGCATCCCTACGAGGGCACCATCTGGAATGGAGCTGGGGAGGAAATCAAGTTCAGCAATGAGAGCCGGATCGAATTCATCACCGAGCGCGCTGAGAGGTTTTTGAAGCAGGCCCATGACAAGCCATTTCTTCTCTATATTTCGCAGCTCGAACCGCACCAGCAAAATGACGTGAATCGGATGGTCGCTCCGAAGGGATATGCGGAGAGGTTCCAGAATCCCTTTGTGCCGCAGGATCTTCGCCCGTACCCGGGGAATTGGCAATCACAATTGCCGGACTACTATGGGTCGATCGAGGCCATTGACGATTCGGTGGGACGCGTTCTGAAGACGCTGGACGAGCAAAACCTGACCGAGAACACGATCTTTGTGTTCCTGAGCGATCATGGCTGCCACTTCATGACTCGGAACGCGGAATACAAACGCAGCCCGCACAATGCATCGATCCGCATCCCCTTCGTCGCGCAGGGGCCTGGCTTCGACACCGGACAGAAGATACCGAACATTGTTGGCAACATCCACGTGATGCCGACGCTGCTGGATGCTGCGGGGATCAGCGTGCCTGCGTCGGTAAAGGGGAAGACCCTGATGCCCCTGCTGAGCGAACCCAAGGCGCGGGAGGAATGGAAGAACACGGAGCTGATCCAGATCAGCGAGTCGATGACAGCGCGCGCCATCCGCACGCAGGATTGGTGCTATTGCGTTGTGGATCGCGACCCGAAATCGATCAGCAAGCCAAGCAGCACGCATTACGACGAGTACCTTTTCTACGACGAGGCAGGCGATCCGAACGAATTCGTCAATCTCGCGGGTCGCAAGGAGTATCGCAAGCAGGCGGCCATTCTGAGCGATCAACTGAAGGAGTTGATCGTGGGCGCTGGAGAGCCGGAGCCTGAAATCACAGCGACTTCGATCTACCCGTAGAGAAAGCGCACTCTTTTGGAATTTGCTGGATACGTTCAACCGGGAGCCCACGTCTTGCCTCTGACGTGGGCTCTTTCTGGTCTGCGGCCATCGGCGCGATGAGCCGTGCCCGGCGCGCTGGTGCATGAGGCGCGGCCAGGGTGGGCCGGCTTTGCCAGCGGGAATCCTCTCGTCCGAGCGAGGCGGCGGCTCAATGCTTCGGGTTGGTGATGATCTTCGGGTCGGTGCCGAGGAGACGCCAGAGGAATGTTCCGAGGACGGGGAATGCGGCCACCAGCCAGAAGGTGGAGGTGTATTCTCCGCGGTCGAACATGCGGCCGATGACGGGCATGAGGAAGGCGGTGGCGAGCGACCAGGCGGCGACGCAGACGCCAGCGAGGAAGCCGGTGTTCGCTGCTGGCTGGGTTGCCATGCCCTGCGACAGGGACAGGACGACGAAGCCTCCGGCGACGAACATGGAGAGGAAGAAGAGGGTCATGGTGAGGAGCAGGGCGTGGGGCGCGTGTTGCAAGTAGGGAATGAGGCAGAGGAGGAATCCTGCGGCGCTGAGGAGGGCGAAGGTTCCGGTGGGGCGGCCGGAGTGGACGAGGCGGCGGCGGTCTGCGATGCGTCCCCAGATGAGGTAGCCGGCCTCCCATCCGGCGGGAGGCACCCAGAGGAGATGTCCGAGGGAGGCCTGGGACTGGTGGAGGACGCGCGAGAGGTAGAGCGGAGCGGCGTAGAGGCCGAAGGCGAGAGGGAGGGCTCCGAGGCCGTAAGCGGCGGCGGAGGCGAAGAGGTCGCGGTTCCACTTCGCGTGCTTGCGGAGGGGACGGCTGTGAGCGGTTGCAGCGAGATCCGAGAGGGGCGTTGCAGCGGCTTCTCCGGCGACGATTGAGGCGGGGCGGGTGTTGAAGAGGCCGGTGATGCGGAGCAGCCACCAGAGGGCGATCCAGGCGGCTCCGGCGGCGGCGGTGAGGACGAAGGCGGAGCGCCAGCCGAAGCGCAGGGCAAGAGGCGTGATGAGGAGAGGCGTGAGAGCGGCTCCGAGCGAGCCTCCGCTGTAGGCGAGGCCGAGGCCGAAGGAGCGTTTTTCGGAGGGGAGGGTTTCGGCTACGGTTTTGAGGCCGGCGGGGAAGGTGGCACCCTCGCCGAAGCCGAGAGCTCCACGGGCCAGGCACATGCCGGTGAGGCCCGCCATGAGAGCATGCGATCCCGAGGCGAGGGACCAGAGAGCGACGGCGGAAAAGACGGCGGCGAAGAGGCCGAAGCGATCCATGGCCCATCCCCAGAGGGGGTTGGCCAGCATGTAGCAGATGCTGAAGGCGCTGATGGCGAGGCCGTACTGGGTGGCGGAGAGGTGGAGGTCGCGCAGGATGGTGGGACTGAGGATGCCGAGGACGCTGCGGTCCACATAGCTGAGAAAGGACAGCAGAAGCATGGAGATGCTGGGCGCCCAGAGAGCGAGGACGGTGGGCGCTGGCGGAGCGGCGAAGCGTTCTGTGAGAGAGGCAGGGATGGAATCAGGATAGAGCATTCGCCCTCAGCGGCTAAAGGGGCCTTGCATCGGGCGGTTTACGGCACGGCTGAAGAGGCCTGAGAGGTCTGGGAGATGAAGCGCGCCCTGCATGGGTTGCGCTGGGCTGGCGAGGGCGATCGCGCGATACCCCACCCGCGATGAAGCTGCCGCGAGGATGGGGCGCCGGGATTTGCGAAGTTTCAGAGACGAAAAAATGCGGGACAGGCTGGTTCGCCTTGTCCCGCGTTTTTTGCGTGTGGAATGAAAGACCGCGCTGCTATTTCTGCTGATCGAG
>JAJZHR010000283.1 GCA_021810815.1 Acidobacteriota bacterium
GCCCCAGGATGATCCTCGGCAGCGCCAGCCGGACATCACCAAGGCGCGGCAGCTTCTAGGGTGGGAGCCGAAGGTGGATTTGCGCACCGGACTGCTCATGTGTATGCAGCATTTTGCGCATGAGGCTTGTGTTTAGACGACATAAAGGGTTTGTCGCAAGTTGTCGTACGTCAATTGATCTATTACCTGCATCGTAGTAAGTGGCCAGGGTTCGGACTATTGGCCACAAGATTGCAACTAACACCAGCGGCGGAATCGGCTTGGCAGCCGATGTAGGTGAGGTTTGTTTTGCCCAGGAAAAAGACAAATCGTAATGGGTGCAGCGAATTGCAAATGCAGCAGAGGAGAGAAGTCATGATGATGAATGGAATGCAGGCCCGCACCTCGCCGATGATGCAAGGTCTCCACGGCATGCCCCCCCCGCAGGCCCGCCCGTATCTGGTGGCCGCCGACCTGAGCACCCGCTTCGGGCGTCGGCTCCGCGAATTGCGGCGCGAGCGCAACATGACGCAATTGCAGATGGCGATTGGGTTTGGCATCGACCGCAGCTTCATCAGCGATGTGGAGCGAGGCAGGAAATCCATCTCTCTCCACATGCTGGAAGTGATCGCGCTGGGGATGAAGCTGAGCTTGTCCGATCTGTTTCGAGACATCTAAGCCGACGGAAAAATCGGGGCAAGCGAGCCCGGTGTTGCAGACGCAGGTCAATCCATGTACATGGATTCGGTTGCATGTACACAACCCTCCCCGGACGGATACGTCGCATCACAAAAATATTCCGATGCAATGCAGGAAATTTTCGGATGCACGGCAGAGGTTTTCTCAGAGAGATTGAAGGAGCGCCTTAAAAATGAAGATCGCAGTGATTGGAGCTGGATACGTGGGCCTGGTTTCCGCAGCATGTTTTGCGGAGCTGGGTCATGAAGTGGTGAATGTGGACAACGACCGCGCCAAGATCGCGATGCTGGAGCAGGGGCAGGTTCCGATCCACGAGGAGTTGCTTCCCGAGCTTCTGCAAAAGCACAGAGGACGCGGCTTGCGATTCTCGGCTGATGTGCGGCAAGCATTCTCGTGGTGCGAAGTGGCCTTCATCTGCGTGGGGACGCCGCCGTCGCCGAATGGCGAAGCCGACCTGTCGTACGTCGAGGGGGTGGCGCGGGAGCTGGCGCTGGCATTGAAGGGCCACACGGTGATCGTGGAGAAGAGCACGGTTCCAGTGGGCACATGCGAGGCCGTGCGGCGCACGATGCTGCTGCATGGGGCGGACCCGAGGGATTTCAGTATCGCTTCCAATCCTGAATTTCTGCGCGAGGGAACTGCCGTGTCGGACTTCCTGTACCCCGAGCGGATCCTTCTCGGCGTCTCCGACGAAGAGAGCCGGAAGAAGCTGTCGGCGATCTACATGCCTCTGCTGGATGGCAGCTATTACGAGCGCGACGACGCGATCCCGGGGCCAACGCGGCCGGCCCGCCTGCTGGTCACCAGCGTGCGCAGCGCGGAGCTGATCAAGCACGCGTCGAACGCGTTCCTCGCGCTGAAGATTTCATTCATCAACGCAGTTTCGACCGTCTGCGAAGGAGTGGGAGCGGATGTGCGGCAGGTGGCCGAAGGCATGGGCGCGGATTCGCGGATTGGCCCGCGCTTCCTGACGCCGGGCATCGGCTATGGCGGTTCCTGCTTCCCGAAGGACGTTCTCGCTTTCCGATCGGTGGCTCGCAGCGTGGGCTACGATTTTCAGCTGCTCACGGAGGTGATGGCGATCAATGAATCGCAGAAGGAGCGCTTTCTCGCCAAGGTGCGCGAGGCTCTCTGGACACTTCGCGGCAAGAAGCTGGCTGTGCTGGGCCTTGCATTCAAGGGAGGCACCGACGACGTACGCGACTCACCGGCGATCGAGGTGGTGCGGCGCCTGCTGCAGGAGGGAGCGCATGTGGTCGCCTATGACCCCGCCGCGATGGAGAAGGCGAAGGCTCTGTTCGCCGATGGCGAGATCGCATTCGCCAGCGACGCGTATGAAGCGTGCACCGGCGCGGACGCAGTGCTGGTGCTCACCGAGTGGCAGTCGTTTCTGGAGCTTGACCTGTTGCGCATCCGCGGCCTGTTGAAGCTGCCGATCCTTCTCGATGGGAAGAACGTGTTCAGCACGGGCGTCGTGGAGAAGGCAGGGCTGCTCTACTGCGGCATCGGTTGCGAAGGAAGCGCGTTTCCGCTGCACGCGCCATTCTCTCAGGTCTCCGAGGATCGATCCGAAATGGCTGAGGCAGGCGCACAAGTCGCCGGGGAGTTTACGAGCGCCTTGCAGGCCCTCAGCCAGTAGGGGCGGAGCGCAGTTCACTGATGTTGCAATTGCACGAGCCGGAACAGCGGTCAAAGATACGAGGAAACCCCGATGCCTATTCAACTGTCCCCATCTGTCATGGATCCATTGCAGCCAGCGATGCAATCCTCACCCGCAGGGTATGCTTCAAATCCGCAGCAGCCGCAGGCCGAGCGCGACTACAGCCTGGTGGACCTATGGAAGATTCTGGTCCGCCGGCGCAAAGTCATCTTCATGACGGTGGGCACGCTGGTGCTGCTGGCGGCGGCGTATACGCTGCTGACGCCGCGGCTGTACAAGGCGGAGTCCTCTCTGCAGATTCTGAAGGAGGATGCTGCGGCTGGTCTGGCGGACCCGGCGCAGGCGGCGGCCTCGGAGGCTTCGGACGCGCTGGACTTCAACCTGGCTCTGCAGACCCAGGTGGACGTGATGCAGTCGCGGAACATGGCTCTGCGGGTGGTGCAGGAGCTGCATCTGGACCGGACGAAGGACTACCAGTTGAAGAACGACAAGGCGGAGGACGGCTTGCCTCTGGCGCAGTCGCCGCGCAGAACGGCGTACATCCTGAAGACGTTTGCCAAGCGGCTGAAGGTGGATCCTGTGTCTGGCACGCGCCTGGTGACGGTGAGCTTCATGGATCGCGACCCCAAGCTCGCGGCCCAGGTGGTGAACCAACTGCTCGCCGACTTCATCGAGTACAACTACCAGGTCCGCTATGAGGCCACCAAGCAGGCAACTGCCTTGATGAGCAACGAGCTTCAGGGCATGAAGACCAATGTCGAGCAGGCGCAGGCCAACGCCGCGAAGCTGCAGGAGCAGTCGGGCATCTACGGCGTGGACGAGACCAACAACTCGGTGAACTCGAAGCTGGATCAGTTGAACACCGAGCTGACTGCGGCGCAGGCGAACCTGTCCTTGAAGGAGTCGATCTACAACCTTGCGAAGACGCGCAGTCCAGAGGTTCTGTCTGGGATGCTTGGCTCGCAGGGCCCCGGCGGCAACACGGCCAATGCTCCACTCCAGCTTTTGCGTCAGCAGCAGGCCGACGCGGCGGCCAACTACGCGGAGTTGAACGCGCGCTACGGTCCGGAGTATCCGAAGGTGGTGCAGGCCAACGAGCGGCTGAAATCCATCCAGGCCTCGATCGACAGCGAGATCAACCGGCTGGTGGGACAGGCGACGGCGGAGTACAGGGTGGCGGAGCAAACCGAGGAGGCTGACGCTTCCGCCCTGCAGCACCAGGAGGCAGTGGCGGCGCAGATGAACCACAGCGCCAACCTCTACACCACAGCCAAGCATGAGGCGGACAGCAACCGCGACCTGTACGAGCAGATGATGCGGCGGCTGAAGGAAGCAGGCATTCTCGCTGGCCTCCGCTCCACCAAGCTGAACATTCTCGACACTGCGATTGTTCCGGACAAGCCGGCGCAGCCGCGTCCGCTGCTGTATATCGGGCTTGCTCTGCTGCTGGGGCTGGCGCTGGGAACGGTGTTCGCCTTCACCTCGGAGGCGATGGACACGACGGTGCGCGATCCTCTGCAGATCGAGGAGTCGACCTCGTCGCCAGTGCTCGCGATGATTCCAGCGGTTGAGAGCATTCTGCCGCAGCTTGTGATCCGCTCGCTGCAGCGCAGCACGGACGACGGCACACCGTGGCAGTACCACACCACGTCGCTCGCTCCGCGCTCCAATGTGGCCGAGGCTTTCCGCGCTCTGCGCACATCGATCCTGACCGCGATGCGCTCCACGCGCCCTGCGAAGGTCATCGCCATCACCAGCACGGCGCAGTCGGAGGGAAAAAGTTTCACCTCGTTCAACCTGGCTGCAGCGTTCGCTCAGTCCGGGCGCACGGTGCTGCTGGTGGATGCAGACCTGCGCAAGCGCTCGTTGAGCAAGGCGCTGGACATGCAGCTTGAGCCGGGGCTGCATGACGCGCTCAGCTCTCCCACCTGGCTGAATCTGGTGAAGAAGCTGGACCATACGCCGGGGCTTTTCCTGATGCCCGCGGGGCACGACATCTACTCTCCCGCAGACCTGCTTGGATCGCCGCGCGTGACGTCCCTGCTGGCCGAGATGCGAGAGTCTTTCGATCTGGTGCTGCTGGACACGCCATCGATTC
>JAJZHR010000284.1 GCA_021810815.1 Acidobacteriota bacterium
GATGGGCAATCCTCAGAAGTACTTTGCTGAGTTGCGCGGGATCCTCGCGTGGAGCGGAATCGGGAAAATTTGCTGGAAGAGATACTTCTGATCGCCATTGCGGCTGTTCTGAGCGGGGCCGAAAGCTGGCTGCCAAAGACAATCAAGGCCTTCTTGACGAACAGGTCAGAGACTTGCTTCTGCTGTTTGTCTTCAACGCGGTGGGTATTTGATAGGCCCTAGCCTCCGTGCATCGTAGGCTTTTGGCTGTATCCATTAAGATTTGAGATTAGGTAGTTATTGATTGTAAATGGTGGCCAGAGACGGGATCGAACCGCCGACGCCGGCCTTTTCAGGGCCGCGCTCTACCACTGAGCTATCTGGCCTTGGGGTGGTCAGCGCTCTATCCGCACGGGCCTGCCAAGGACGCCCGTCAGCGCTTGTTGCAGAATTACGTCTGTCGCACACGGGGTCTGTTGCCAGGGCCATCCACTGCGTCGAAACGTCTGAAGTAAGTATAGCAACCAGATGCGAGCAGCGACAAATTGCGTCCCCACAGGTAGCGGAGCGGGCTGCGGAATGGGTATGCGGAGGCAGCCCGAACTGGCTATCGGCGCAGAGCACCTGCGCCGATAGGCGCGGTATCGGAGCCTGATTTCACTTGCTGCATGGCGCACGCCGCTGACGTTTGCTGGTGCTGCACGGGTGTGCTCA
Source organism: Acidobacteriota bacterium (assembly GCA_021810815.1). Classification (GTDB taxonomy): domain Bacteria; phylum Acidobacteriota; class Terriglobia; order Terriglobales; family Acidobacteriaceae; genus JAJZHR01. The sequence goes on from JAJZHR010000284.1 coordinate 694, forward strand.
CCATGCGGCTGATGTCCTTCATTGCGGCGATGTCGCGGTCATAGCGACCGATCAGCCAGTTCCACCGGATATAGGCCACATCCTCCAGCATCTTCATGCCGTCCTTCAGGTAGCTCATGCGGCTGCGCTCGTCATGTCCCCAGGTGACCGGAACCTCGTGCACCTTGTAGCCCAGCTTGCGCGCGATGAACAAAATCTCCGGGTCGAAGCCCCAGCGCTCAATGTGTTGTAGGCGAAAGATGACTTGAGCGGCGCTTCTGCGGAAGGCCTTGAAGCCGCATTGCGTATCGGCGTACGGCAGCCCCATCACTGTGCGGGTGACGGAGTTGAAGCACCGGCCGAAGAATTGCCGGTACAGCGGCTGGTGGATGGTCTGGCGGCCGCGCTCCAGCCAGCGAGATCCGATGGCTACATCGGCACCGCTGGCGATGGCGGCGAACAGGCGCTCCGCCTCCTCCATGGGGGCAGACAAATCGGCGTCGGTGAACATTACGATCTCGCCCCGCGCCTGTAGCAGGCCGTTGCGCACGCTGTAGCCTTTGCCGCGGTTGCCGGGGTTGGAGATCAGGTAGAGATTGTCATGACGAGCCATCCAATGGCTGATGATGGCAGCGGTGTCGTCGCGCGATCCATCATCCACAACCAGCACTTCGGCGTCCCAACCGTGCTCGACAATACAGGCAAGCACCCGCTCCAGTGTCCGCTCAATGCGGGCGCTTTCGTTGTAGGCCGGGATCACAATACTGTACTTCGGGCTGCTCATGGCAACGTCTTTGTTCGTCTCTGAACACGGAAAAAAGAGGGCTCGTTCATCATACGACAATCTTTGGACGATTCCAGGTGCAAATTGGCCGCTAAAACACGTTTCGCTCCCATCCAATGCTAAACTCAGCGTTTATGAGCGACTCCACACCTCCCGTCTACGGCCAGACCTCACCAGAGCGCAGCAGCGAGGCCGCTCCGCCGCACACTCCGCGTAGCCACCGCTCTATTTGGTTCTGGCTGCTCATCGGTGGAGGTTCCCTCGCCGTTCTGGTGCTCCTCGCCTCCACGCTGCTCTGGTTCGCCGTCCGCTCCACATTTGGTGGCGATGCCGACTTCTCCAGTTTTTCCTCCGTAGGGGGCGGAAAAATCGCAGTTGTCGACCTCACCGGCGTGATTCTTTCCGCTGACGATGCGGTTCGGCAGCTACAGAAATTCTCCGACGACGATTCCATCAAGGCCATCATCCTGCACGTGAACTCCCCAGGTGGCGGAGCTGCCGCTTCGCAGGAGATCTACAACGAGGTCCGTAGCATCCGCGACGTCAAGAAGAAGCGCATTGTCGCCTCGGTCGAGAGCGTCGGCGCAAGCGGCGCATACTACATTGCCTCTGGGACGAACAGAATCTACGCCAACGACGCCAGCATTGTTGGATCCATCGGCGTCATTATGGAGTGGGTAAACTACGGCGACCTGATGCGCTGGGCCAAGCTGAAGAACGTCATCCTGAAGGCAGGTGAGCTGAAGGATGCAGGAACACCGACGCGCGACTTGACGCCGCAGGAGCAGGCCTACTTTCAGAGCCTGGTGGACAATATGCACGCGCAGTTCATTCGCGACGTCGCCGCCGGTCGCGGCGTCCCCTATGACAAGATCAAAGCCATCGCCAATGGGCAGGTCTGGACCGGGCAAGAGGCGCTTCCGCTGGGCCTGATCGACCAGACGGGCGGCTTCCGCGTCGCTTTGATGGATACAGCGAAGTCCGTGGGCATCCAGGGGGAGCCGACCATTGTGCGTCCTTCCAAGCCGAAGATCGGCCTGCTTGGACTGCTCACGGGAGAGACGGACACGGACTCGCTCTTTCCCAATCCAGGAAAGCTTCTGGAGGATGCGCCGGGCTTCTATTTCATGTGGAAGTAACCGGCCAGCATTTCGCAAGCCTCCTTTCATGCATACTCTGCATCTTCATGAATATGCAGTAAAGCGGCAGTCGAGTAGATCCGTCGTTGCAAGTTGTCGCAGAGGAGAATTCTCATCCTTTCGTTCTGCATCATGCTGACAAGGATGCTATTTTCCATCTAAGATGGTTTGACGGTTGCAGCCGCGTTTATGCTTTGCGACACGGACGATACCAGGCCGCCGCGCGTCACTCCTGGGGATTTGCCGAAATGATTTTCCCGAGATCTGTGAAGAGCGAGGTTCGCATGACGAAAGCGGAGTTGGTGGAGAAGGTCACAGCGTTGGGCGACCTGACGCGTCGCGATGGCGAGGTCATTGTGGACGCGATGTTCGAGGCAGTCATTGGCGCTCTTCGCGCCGGCGACAAGATCGAGATACGCGGTTTTGGAAGTTTTCGCACGCGGCAGCGCAAGCCGCGCATCGGCCGCAACCCCAAAACGGGAGCCAGGGTGGATGTCCCCGCCAAGCGCGTCCCATTTTTCAAGCCATCGAAGGAACTCCGCGACATGATGAACCCGCCGTCGCAGGCAACAACCTAGCCAGCAACTCCCACCACATTCATCATCCGTCCGGTGAAGCCGTGCTGCGCCCGGTGGCTGAAGTAGCGGATTGAGTTGCAGGCTGTGCATTCCCCCATCACTGTGATGTTCTTGCGTTTGACCCCTGCGGCCAGCAGTTGCCGCAGGTTCGCCTCCCATAGGTCGAGGTGTGTCTGCGGGCCGATGTCGGAGTGGCCGGGAGCGCGCTGCGTCAGAAATAGCATCGGATATTTTTCGCGGATAGGGTCGCGGTCGTACACCTCGCTGAACAGAGTGTCCGCATAACTGAACTGGGATGTGAACTCGTGACGCACCTCCTCGCCGATGGAATAGCAGCAGGGCCCGATGCTGGGCCCGATGCTGGCGAGGATGTCCTTCGGGCTGGAGCCGTACTCCAGCCGCATGCGGCCCACGCCGCGCTCCACAATGCGCGCCAGGGTGCCTTTCCATCCTGCGTGGAAGGCGGCGACCGCCTTGGTTCGCGTGTCCACGAGGAGCACCGGAACGCAATCGGCCGTTTGGATGCCGAGCAGCAGGCCGGGCACATTGGTCATCATGCCGTCGCCCCTTACGACTGCGCGTCCATCCGCAGTGGAGAGCAGAAGAGGCTCGCGATCCTTGTCGGTGCGTCTCACGGTGGCTGAGGCCGCGTCCTCGCCGGTGACGATGTGGATCAGGCCGGAGTGGATCTGCCGCAGCGTGACCAGCCTGGCTCCGCTGGTCTGATGCGCGCCTCCTGCATTCTTCCTGCGTCTTCCAGCGATGGCAGCGACGAAGCGCGCGCGGTTTTCGGCAACGGATGCAGGATCATCTTCCTGGGTCCAGCTCAGGTTCAGTTCGCCTGTGGAGGCTGCGCCGTCCTCAAGGTATGCGATGCTGCATCCACCGGAGCGCGTGCTGAAGCCGTGCCGGAGCCACGGAATTTCTTTCGCGTTCCATGTCGGCGCAACGACGGTTTCGATGCCGCTTGAGCGCTTGATCTTCCCGGCGCGCGGCCAGTCCTTGAATGTCTTCTCGTCGCGCCGCAGACCTGTCATGCCGAGACGGGTCGTCCGCTTGCCGTGTTCCATCCCCGCGTGGGCGAGGATATCGTCGATCCTCGCAATGGACTCCGCAATGGATTCCCCGGAGCCGGCTGCCGCAGCAGCGGAGTCTCTCTTTTGCTTGCTTGCCATAGTTTTGATTCTAGAGCAGAGGGACGCTGGCACCGCTGTGCTGCTTTGCCAAACGTTCCAAGGCCCACTCGTTCGAGCAGGC
>JAJZHR010000285.1 GCA_021810815.1 Acidobacteriota bacterium
ATTGTCGGAATCGGAGATGAGTGCTGAGTGGCATTGCGGGGATCGACGCCAGTGCAGCCAGATACCCAAGACTCTGAACGGAGCGAATAGCCATGGAACGATTCAACGCATACGAGATCAAATCAGTCTACGAATGGACGAACGATGAGGGCATGGTGCATTACGAGGCCCAAGAATCCGACGCCGAGAAAATGGCAGAGGCGCACGAGGCACCGAAGACACCAACGCGCATCTACTGGACACTCTCCGGACTTGTTGGCGCGGATTCACAACCAATCGCAGACTTCGAGTCCGAAGCAGATGCGCTGGAACTCCTGTACATGCTCACAGGAATCGAAGGCAAGCCGGGTATTGCCACCTATCTGGCTCCAATAGTCGAACAAGGCAAGTTCATCCCCGGTTGCACAGACGCCATTTGCGGCATCATCGTCAGCGACGATGACCTCATCGAAGCCACGCTGCGCGAGGATGAATCAGGCAACGCCACAGGCATCACACGGCAACTCGCCCGGCGATACCTCGCCGAATATGGAAGGGATGTGGCGAACGCCTACCAGACATCGTGGAGGGAAATGCTCGAGAACGTTGAATCTCTGTACCATTTCGCCGAGGAGCATCGCACCATCATAGCCCCATGATAACGACCTCATCGCATCACGCGATATATCACGCCAAACCTGGCCGTAGGCAACCAACTTCACGCCCCAAACCGACCTAAGCCAGCAGCCGGAACCGCCAGACCTCCCGCAGTTCCTTGAGATTGGCGAAGACATGCTTGTCGGACGCGCCTTCTGGGAGAAGATCGGCGACAGCGCGACCTATGACGAGTTGCTTGCGATCTCGGAAGCGGTTGGCCTGCAGTTCGCCTCGACCAACATAGCTGGCCGGGAGCCGCGCGAATCCTAAAAGCGCAGCACCACGAGACGCAGCCAGGGTCTTGAGGATGAGCTGAAGCCCGTCCCACTCAAAGCCTATGCAGGCATGAGACTCCTGGCTGCTCGATGACAGACGCGCCAGGTGGTCACAATGCCCATTCCACCCGGACTGATTTTTTGCCGAGGCGGAGGATCGGGCTCTCTCCCATTCGCTCCATCGGTTCGGTTTTGCCGGAGAATTTTTCTCCGTTGATGCTGACTGCGTTTTCGCCTAGTTTCCTGTTCGCCTCGCTGGTGGACGAGGCGAGACCGACGAGTTGGAGCAGTTTGGCGATCTTCACGGCGGAGGTTGGCTCCATCAGGCCGGGCTCCGACACGTTCACTTTGACGACCGGCACATCGTCTGAGGCAGAGCCCTGCTGGAACTGCCTCGCCCAGTTTTCATCGGCCCTCTGGGCTTCTTCAGCGGAGTGGAAGCCGGTGACGATGTTGCGCGCGAGGCGCTTCTTGGCCTCCATGGGGTGCAGACTGCCTGCGGCCACGTCGGAGCGCATCTGGTCGATCTCGGACTGGCGCAGGTCGGTCAGGAACGTCCAGTACTTCCACATCAGATCGTCGTTGATGGACATCAGCTTGCCGTACATGTCCGCTGGCGGCTCCTTGATGCCGATGGCGTTGCCGAGGGACTTGGACATTTTCTGAACGCCGTCGAGACCTTCGAGGATCGGGGTCATCAGGACGATCTGCTGCGGCTGTCCGAAGTCCTTCTGCAGGTCGCGGCCGCGCATGAGGTTGAACTTCTGGTCGGTGCCGCCGAGTTCGACATCGGCCTCAAGAACGACGGAGTCGTAGCCCTGCGCGAGCGGGTAGAGCAGCTCGTGGAGGCTGATGGGCTGCTCGGCCTGGAAGCGCTTGTGGAAGTCCTCGCGCTCGAGCATCTGGGAGACGGTGAATTTGGCGGCGAGGCGGATGATGCCCTCGAAGCCGAGCGTTCCCAGCCACTCGGAGTTGAAGCGGACCTCGGTCTTCTCAGGGTCGAGGATTTTGAACACCTGCTCCTTGTAGGTTTCGGCGTTGGCGTCCAGCTCCTCGCGGGTGAGCGGCTTGCGGGTGGTGTTGCGGCCGGTGGGGTCGCCGATGAGGCCGGTGAAGTCTCCGATGAGGAAGACGACGGTGTGGCCGAGATCCTGGAAGTGCTTCAGCTTGCGGATGAGGACGGTGTGGCCGAGGTGGAGATCGGGAGCGGTGGGGTCGAAGCCGGCCTTGACGCGCATGGGCTTGCCGGTGGCGATGGAGCGCTCGATGCGCTCGCGGAGGGCGGGGAGAGGAATGATCTCGGCGGCGCCCTTCTGCAGGTATTCGAGTTGGGCTTCAACATCGGGGAAGTTGGATGGATTTTGCTGGGTCATGGGTTTTCTATCTGCACGGAGTCTTCAGCAACCTGTTTTATTTGAAGGATAGCGACGTCAGCCAGGTCGATCATAACTGCGTCGGATCGCAGCTCCTCATAGATCCCGTCTCTATCCATCTTGAAATAAGCGTTGATTATAAAGATCGGCTTGTGCGGCTCCTCATCCCTGACAATGGCAAATTGATCCAGTTGGCCGGAATAGAAACCCAAGCCATCTTTCATTTCCAGCTCGACGAAGACCAGCTTGGCGATGCCATTCTCAATTTTCGCGTTGAGAGCTTCGTAAATTATGGGTCGCTCCGCGAGAACTCCTCGAACCCCAAGACGCGCCAGCCAACTGCCATTGACCAACAACTTCCTTGGAAGCGGACTCTGAAGCCTCAGAACGCCATATACGAATCCCAGGATGTAGCTCAAGCAGAAGGAGACAAGAACATATGCCGCGGCAATGAGCGAAGCTTCGGTGATATGGAGGGCGCACCATTGCCCCACATGCAAAGCATCAAGCCTATGGAAGAAGTAAAGCGGGCTACGTCTGAAAATCTCTCCTGCAAGGATGAAACAGAAGGCTGCGAGGTATGCAAGAACGCCGTGGGTTGCTATACCCAAGGCGACGAGCTCTGCGAACTCCGCACTTGCCCCCTGCGCTTCGAGTGAGCGAGGAGCTACGAGATTGCGACTTCTTTGGGCGAACAGGCCAGGGATAACGGCGAGGATGACTAGAAATATTGTTGAAAAATCGATCTTCAACCGTCACCGGTCCCTATGCGGATTTAGTGCGCGCACCGGTCGAGGGGGCAGTGCCGCTTGACTTTCCGTTCGACGAGGATTGCGCCTTTCTTTGAGAGACTACAAATGGATTGCTTGCGCCCGGAACGGTTCTAAGCTGGTTGATCGCTTTCTCTATGTCCCCGTGTTGAGCCACTTTGCAGACGGAGTCGCAAACGCCATGTTCTTGAGAAATCGCCATAACGCCTCCAGATTAAAGCCATTCTAGCACTTGAGGGACAACGCAGCCTACGAGGCTCGTGCCGCAATTCCGCGATTTCACATCGCGCGCTCCTCAGTCTTGGCAATCCTCCTCTGCAGCCTGATGAGCCTGTCTACTGCTTCACGAGATCGCCGCTTTCGTCGCGGATTTCGATGGGGCCGAGGTTGAGCTTCTGGAGGCCGGGCTGGATTTTGGCGCGGTCGCCTACGGCTACTACGATCAGGTGGTCGGGGTGGATGTCTTCGGCTGCGGCCTGGGCCACCTGCTCCGCGGTGACGGCCTGGTACTGGCTGGGCAGCTTCTGGTAGTAGTCCAGCGGCAGGCTGTAGACGAACAGCTCAGCCATGAGGCCGGAGGTGGAGTCCACGGTTTCAAACATGCCCGGCAGAGAGCGCAGGGCGTTGTCCTTGGCGAGCTTCAGCTCTGCCGGCGTGGCGGGTACGGTGTGGATGCGTTCGAGCTCAGAGAAAAGCTGCTCCGCCGCGGGTGCGGTGACGTCGGTGCGCACCTGCGCTCCGGAGTAGAACGGGCCGCCGTCGCGCAGGAACATGAAGCCGGAGAACGCGCCGTAGGTGTAGCCGTTCTTCTCGCGCAGGTTCATGTTGATGCGGCTGGAGAAGAGGCCGCCGAGGATGCTGTTCATTTCGACGACGGCGGGATAGTTGGGAACGTTGCGCGGGACGCCGAGGCCAAAGGTGAGCAGCGTGGTCTGCGGAGATCCGGGCTTGTCCACAATGACAATCTTCCTTGACGGGGGCGGCGGCGGCGGCGGCAGCTTGGCGGGAGCCGTGGCGGTGCCGGTCCATGCTCCGAAATACTTCTCAGCCAGGACCTTTGCCTGCTCGGTGGTGAGGTCGCCGGAGAAGACGAGGGCGGAATCCTTTGGACCGTAGTGCGCGGCCCAGAAGCTGGCGATGTCGTCGCGGGTGATCGCTTTGACGGAGGCAGTGGTTCCGATGGAGCGATAGCCGTAGGGCTGGTCGCCGTAGAGGGCCTTCTGGCCGACGCGGAGAGCCGAAGCCACGGGCTGGTCAGACTCCTGCAGGATGGCGACGAGCCGCTGCCCGCGGATGCGCTCGACTTCCTCGCTCTTGAACGCGGGATGGAGGGCAACGTCGGCGAGCAGGTCCATCGCCTTGTCGGTGTGG
>JAJZHR010000286.1 GCA_021810815.1 Acidobacteriota bacterium
GCCAATGCCATGGCCAGAAACCTGCGGCCAACTTCTTCGGAGCGCATTCTCGCGCAGGTAGTGGAGAGCGACTGGGATGTGCTTCCCACGGCGGCCTAGCTCCCAGTTCTACTTTGTCTCTTCCAGGTAGATTTTCGTGTAGTCCAGGTAGTTGTTCGCGTACATCAGGATGAGTTTGCGATCCTCGTCGCCCAGCGTGCGGCGGATCTTGCCGGGAACGCCGGTCACCAGCGAGTTCGGCGGGATGACGGCGTGCTCCGGGATGACGGCTCCGGCGGCGATGATGGAGCCTTCGCCGATGCGCGCGTCGTTCAGGATCACGGCGCCGATGCCGATCAGGCAGGCGTCCTCCACCACGCATCCGTGGACGGTGGCGTTGTGGCCGATGGTGACCATCTCGCCGATGGTGACGGAGTATTTGTAGCGCTGGCCATGCAGAACGGCGCAGTCCTGCACGTTCGACCGCGCTCCGATGCGGATGGAGTTCACATCGCCGCGGACAACGGCATTCATCCAGATGCTGGCATGCTCTCCCAGCACCACATCGCCCAGCACCTGCGCCGAGACATCAACGTAGCAACTGGCGGGAACCACTGGCAGAATGCCCTGATACGAACGCAACATGCTCGGCAAGACCTCGTGATTTCATTCTATCGAATGGCTGCGGCGCCGAGATGGAGGAGCCGCCTCGCCGCTGGGTTCAGTTCTGCGGAAGGTCTATTACTCATGCAACTCCCAAGGTGCTCCACGCAACCCCTCAACCATGGCGCGGAACCGCCGATGAGCCTACTATCCTAGAAATAGTGGATGCAACGATGGGCCTTGCACCTCAATCCGTCGCTCCCTTCCCTGTTCCTGTGGAAGCGGGAGCAGAGCAGCAGGTGCGCCTGGCCGATGTGGTCGCGGCGCTCTCGGCGGCGCTTGACCTGACGGAGGGCCAGCCCATGGGCCACGCCGTGCGGAGCTGCCTGATCGGGATGCGTATCGCGGAGGTGCTGGGCCTGCCCGAGCAGGAGCGCTCCGACCTGTACTACGCCCTGCTGCTGAAGGACGTGGGATGCAGCAGCAACGCGACCCGAATGTGCCAAATCCTCGAGTCCGACGACCTTGCCGCCAAGCGCGACGTGAAGCTCGCGGACTGGCGCGACCCCTCCCTCAGCGGCATCCGATACGCTCTGCGGCACTTCCAGCCGGACGCCCCCTTATGGCGGCGGATCGTCGGCCTGCTTGGCATGTCGCTGAAGAAGAAGGCGCTCAACAAAGAGATGATCGGAATACGCTGCGAGCGCGGCGCAACCATCGTGCGCAAGCTCGGCTTCTCCGCCCGCGTTGCCTCGGCCATCCATGCGCTGGACGAGCATTGGGACGGCAACGGATTTCCGGATGGTCTACGCCACACCCAGATACCGCTGCACGCCTGCATCCTCAGCGTGGCGCAGCATATGGATGTTTTCACCACAGCTTCCACGCCAGCCGAAGCATATGCCGTATTGAAGGCTCGCAGCGGCAAATGGTTCCAGCCGGAAGTGGTTCGCGCCCTGAAGCCGCTGCTTGCCGATGCCGCCCTCTGGCGCGCGCTCAGCGACGGCAGCGCGGAGGAAATCGTCCTGCAACTGGAACCGGGCAACAAGCTGCCCGCAGATCCGGAGCAGATGGACCGCCTGTGCGAGGCTTTCGCAGACATTGTGGACGCCAAATCCACGTACACGTATCGGCATTCCGTCGGTGTCACCGCCGTGGCCGTGATGATCGCCGAAGAGCTCGGCTTCACCGGCGCGCGACTCACCATGGTGCGCCGCGCGGCTCTGCTGCACGACATCGGCAAACTCGGCGTGCCGAACACCGTGCTCGACAAGCCGGGAAAGCTGACCGAAGAGCAATGGGCGCTCATGCGCCGCCATCCCGAATACACCCTGAGCATCCTGGAGCGCGTCCCGGGCCTGCGAGCCATCGCCCGCGCCGCCAGCACCCACCATGAAAAGCTGGACGGTTCCGGGTATCCTTGGGGCCTGCGTGCGATCGATCTGCCGCTGGAGGCGCGCCTGCTGGCGGTGGCCGACATCTTCCAGGCCCTCACCGAAGACCGCCCATACCGCCAGCCTATGCCCATTGAAAGGGCGCTCGCGATCCTTGCCGAAGATGTCCCCGCAAAGCTCGACGAGCGGTGCTACCAAGCCCTCGTTTCCGCGCTGAGACGTCAGCGTGGCTGAGCTGGGGCCCTCCTCGGCGCTGACGCCGCAGGCTCAACCCACACCGCCGCAGAGCGGTTTTGCATGCATCGCGAACAGAATGAAGTAGGAGAGTGCCGTTTTTCTTGGGAGAAAACGGCGTCCAGGCCATATTCCCTGTCAACACCAAACGCAAAGCCGCTCCAGCCACGCCGCCCGATTCTCTGCTCGAACCGCTCTGCCCCGCCCCAGAAGAAAAAGTTGGCGCATTCACGGAAAATTCAATTAGTCTAAGAGAACCCCTCAAGGGTGGTTCGGAGGTGTATTTCATTGGCAGAGGTTCGAGTTCAAGAGGGCGAACCCCTTGAGAATGCCCTACGGCGCTTCAAGCGCAAGGTGCAGACCGAAGACATCATCAAGGAAGTAAAGCGCCATTCTTTTTACCTGAAACCAGGCGAAAAGAAGCGCGTGAAAGAGGCCCTTGCGCGCAAACGCAACCGCAAGAAGGCCCGCAAGGAAGCGGACTAATTCGCCGTTTTTCCCTGCAAACCCCCATACTGCGGGGTCGCCTTCCCAGGCGGCCCCGTCAACCTAACCCAGGGCAAGGCGCCTCTCCGCACCATCGCATCTTTGATCGTCCGCATCACTAGAACCTGACCGCAAGCCGACCTAACCGGGCGGCGAAGGAAACGGCCTCAGCACCCGGGCCGCAGCCAGACGAGCAAAAACTCCGCAGTTTCGCCGCATCGAACGCGGCAGGGCCCCTTTTTCAAAAACGCACAGCAGGTATAGGCAGGCACGGCCGGACTTTCCCCCGCCGACGCACAGGTGCATCTGGCGCTTCGGGAGACGTTCATCCGCACCCGTCCCTACAACCAGTGTCGGTATCCGGAAAAAGCATATGGGGGAGTGAGCGCTATGGAGTTTGTGGACAGGATCATCAACTGTATGGACTGTGGCGGGGATTTCGTCTTCACCGCCGGCGAGCAGCTTTTCTTCTTCGACAAGCAATTCAAGAACGATCCCAAGCGGTGCAAGCCGTGCAAGGCGAAGCGGACGTCGATGCCGTCCAAAGAGGGAGCAGCAGCGGTTGCGGGCCCGTTGCGGACGGAGACGCGCACCAACTGCTCGGCCTGCAACGTGGAGACGACCGTGCCCTTCAAGCCGACCCAGGGCAGACCGGTGCTGTGCAGGCTCTGCTTTCAGCAGCGCAAGAGCCCCATGTCAGAAGCAGCGGAAATTCCCCAGCAAGCGCAAGCGTAAGCGCTGATCGGGTTGTTCGCGGTGCCATCGATGGCGGCTATCGATGGTGCCTGGGCGGCTTTCGCTTGCTGTGGCAGGGCTCCTGATCCGGCTTGAATCTGGCTTGTTCTAGACGGTGCGCGCGGCAGGTTTGCTTGAGGCGCGGCCTGGCTTTGCGGTGGCGGGCTTCTTGGCGGCCATCGCAGCCACAGCAAGCGCCTTCTGCTTCTTGTCCTCATGGGCCACGAGCAGCGCCTCCAGTTGCTGCACCAGCATTTTGGTGTGCATGGGCTTGACGAGCATTTCATCCGCTCCCATGTCGCGCCAGTCCTCTTCGGCCTGAGGGAACGCCGTCAGCAGAGCGATGGCAGGCTTGTAGGGAGCGGTTCGCGCGGCGCGGATCACATCCTCGCCTGCGTCGGAGCTTTCCATGCGCATGTCTGTGATGACCATGTGGTATTCGGCGTGGCGGAGCATCTGCTTGGCTTCTCTGGCAGACGCGGCGGTTTCGACCGCGAAGCCGTTGATCTCCAGCACTGCCTTCAGGGTGAGCAGAACAGCGACTTCATCATCGACCAGAAGAATGCGACGTTTCATGTGGGGGACTCCTTGTCGGGTGCGCTGGTATGGCAGGCCGGTACATAGTCTAACTCGTAGCTGGCATCTCTGCCTGTGTCGCCGCCGACAAGGTGCGGCGTGGTCGGCATTCCGTCCCAGGGAGCATTGGCAGGGATGCGTACTCAGGCGTACAATTCCCGCCAAATGGGGGGATAGAATGCCCAACCCACGTCCAATCCGGTTTTTCTCATCGCTCGCCTGCTTGATGGCCCTCCCTCTCTGCGGCCAGACGGCAACCCAGTCCGCAGCCGCCCAGATCAACCATCAGGCCCAAGGTCAGCCAGCCTCTGGTGCCGCGGCGACCACCCTTCACGTCGAAGCTCGGACGGTGGTGGTGGATGTGGTGGCCACCGACGCCAGAGACCAGCCCGTGCAGGACCTCGGCATAAGGG
>JAJZHR010000287.1 GCA_021810815.1 Acidobacteriota bacterium
TATTAGAGAGACATCGGAATCTCGCCGCGCAGTATGGACACCAGGCCGACCGGGTTGTGGCCAAAGCGCGGGCGCATGAACAGCGCCACACTTACGAACCCGACCGAATCGCGCAGCAAGCCATGACCTATGCCCGCGATCATCTCTTCGAGCGTTCCGCCGTATTGAATAGCCGCGACATTCTGGAAGCGGCGCTCAATCGCGGCATGGGAGAAACAACATATGCCCACATCCGTCAGGAGTTCGCGCAGCGAGCCGCACGGGGAGAATTCCGCACGGTCGGAGCGGGACAGCAGTACACCACCGCTGCCATGCTTCGCATGGAACGCGAGATCGTTCAACGAATGCAGGAAGGCAATCAGCGCGGGATGAGCAACCCGATGCTGGTTTCTCCGCAGATTCGGATTGCGACAGAAGACCGTCACCCGGAGCTAAATAGCTCGCAGCGTCAGGTAGTCGATGACGTGTTTCTCTCCCGCGAAAAGATGGTTGGATTGGATGGCATCGCGGGCGCGGGGAAGACAACGACGCTGGCCGTTATCCGTGAAGGCGCGGAGGCGCAAGGGTATAAAGTCGAAGGCTTCGCGCCCACGTCCCGCGCGGCGCAAAAGCTGGCCGATGCCGGAATGGAAACATCCACGCTGCAAAAGCATCTTGTGCGTGGAGAAAGGCCGGATACCGGCGAGCGCCGCCTGTATGTGCTCGATGAATCCTCGCTTGCTTCCACCAAACAGATGCACGAGTTTGTGAACCGCTTGCATCCCAACGATCGCGTGTTGCTGGTAGGGGATAGGCGGCAGCATGAGGCGGTCGAAGCGGGACGTCCCTTTGCACAGCTTCAGGATGCGGGCATGAAGACAGTCAAACTTGAAGAGATCATCCGACAGAAGAACCCTGAATTGAAACAGGTAGTCGAACAGCTTGCGCGTGGAGAGGTACGCGAGGCCGTGCAAGGTTTGGAGAGGCAGGGCCGCGTCCATGAAATTGCAAGCCGCGAGGAACGCATCGGTGCAATAGCGAAGGAATATGCAAAGTCGCCGGAGGGTACGCTGGTTGTCTCGCCTGATAATCGCTCCCGCGTCGAAATCAATCTGGCGATTCGGGGCGAGATGCAGAAGCGCGGTTTCGTCAGCAAAGATGAACATCCCATCGCCGCGCTTGTTCCGCGCCAAGACCTCACCGGGCCGGAACGGACATGGGCCGTGCGGTACGAGTTCAACGACGTAGTACGCTATGCCCGCGCGTCGAAAGAGACGGGCATGGAGCGTGGCAAATACGCGCGAGTCAAGAGCGTAGATGCGGAGAAAAACCTGTTGACGGTGGTGCGAGCCGATGGCACGGAGCTAACCTACGATCCTCGCAGACAGCAGGGCGTCTCTGTTTACCGCGAGGAACCGCGCAGCTTCGCCGTGGGCGACCGCATCCAGTTCACCGCGCCGGCCAATGATTTGAAGGTTGCCAACCGCGAATTAGGTACGGTGGAAGCCATCGGCCAAGACGGGCAGATGCGCTTGAAGATGGACGGAGGCCGCGACGTACAGCTTGATCCGCATGAGCATCCCCATCTCGATCACGGTTACGCGGTGACGAGCCATTCCAGCCAGGGGCAGACCGCCGAGCGCGTCTTGATTCACGTCGATACCGAGCTGGCCGCGAAAGACCTGCTCAACAGCCGCATGGCTTATGTCGCTGTCTCACGTGGCGCGGAGGACGCGCAGATTTTCACCAACGACCGCGCGAAGCTGCCAACAGCGTTAGGGCATGACGTGTCCCACGAGAGCGCCCACATGCCAGCGATAAAGCCGGAGCAGATCATCAAGTCACAGCAGTCGGAAATTGCGCCGGTCATCGAACACGGCATGGGATTAGGACACAGCCTTTAAGCTATGAATCGTCCCTGTAGAATGGCGTCTTGCGTTCGAGAAATGCACAGAAATCGAGAAATCGCCTGCACAGTTCCTACACAGCCAAAAACGGCCTATTTATCTCTTCATAAATCAGCGATTTCTAAAAATCAACTCACTCTGCGGGAATGACAACAAGAGAGGCAAAGGCAACGGCAGAAGCAGATTCCCCCGAAGGGGAATGACAGAAAGAAAGGCAAGGGCAAAAGGCAAAGGCAAGAGCAACTGCAGAACCTTCGCTTTACACCCCACAAACAATGGAACTGCTTTTGGGGCTCCGTGCGCTCAGGATGACTATCTCCTGGTGCTAGCAATTGTGGTTCCCGGGTCTCAGAAGGGAGACCTGAGCCACACACTCAGGTCCCGGTCGTACGATCCTCTGGACCGGGGCCAGGGCTGCGAAATTCACTGGGTGGGGGCCGGGGTGCCGTCGGACCAGTGGTCGACCCAGACCATCATGATGGTCATGCGTTCTTCAGGGTCATTGGCCGCCATTACCGGTGAGCCGGGCAGTGCTCCCCAGGTTTTGGCCGCGTCGCCGGGAACGAACCACATGAGGTGCGGATGCCAGTTCTTCGCTCCATCGTTGAGGTACTGCTGTTTGGACATCATGTAGCACATGGCACCCGGCTCGGGCAGGGGCAGCTCCTTTTTGTCGAAGGCGGCCGTGACGGCCTGCGCTATTTCGGCTTTGGATTTTCCCGCCAGCGCCAGTCTGGCCTTCAGCTTCTGCAAGGGAACATGGCCTCGTGCTGCCGCCGCATTCAGGCAGATGGGGGAGCGGTTTTTGGGATTCCAGAACTCGGAGAAATCGGTGGAGGCGGAAAAGGCGCGTTCGACCAGGCAGACGAAGCCATTCTGGCCCTTGACTGCGGTGGTATACCCGTCGCGCCCCAGGACGAGCACTTCAGCGCCGGCGGAGATGGATTTGGGCGCCGCGGTGCGGGCCAGGGCGATCTCGGCATCGCGATCGGCGATTAGGTATTGGTTGATGGGAGCCATGGTGGGATAGGGCGCTTGCGCGACCTGCCCATGGGCCAGCGGGGCCGCGGAAAGCGCAGCCAAGAGCGCGACCGTGCTGGCAGACGTCCGCTTCCTCTTCATGTTCATGGGTTTCTCCTGAAGCTCTGGTTAGGGATCGAGGGGAGGTTTGCCGGGAATTGTGGGCCTTGCCGGTGGATATCTTGATATCACCCTATTTTTAGGGTGTCAATAGGTTGGGGAGGAATGATGACGAGATAGGCGAGGGCATGGGCTGGAGCGAAGGCAAGGGCAACGGCAGAAGCAGATTCCCCTGAAGGGGAATGACAGAAAGAAAGGCAAGGGCAAAAGCAAAAACAGAAGCAAAAGCGGGAGCAAAAGCAACAGCAGATCCTTCGCCATGCTCAGAATGACAACCAAGGGGGAGTGGTTGTTCGGGTGGGGTGATTGTTTGGGGTGGGTGTTTTTGGGAGTGTGTGGGTTATTTGCGGAAGAGGCGCGAGAGGATGCCGGGGGATTTGCCGTTGGCGGGTTGGGCGGGGCGGATGCGGGAGTCGAAAGGCAGGGATTCGTCGCTGGCCAGGCCGATGGGTTCGGGCTGTGCGGGCAGGCGGGTGCCGGTGATGGCCGCCATGGGGTTGTGGAGGCAGAGCCGGTCGGCGGTTTCGGTGCCGCAGCGGTTGGCGACGTATTCGTAGGCCTTGCGAAGGTGGGGTGGGCGCGAGGTGAGGTTGTGGGCGTCGGTGGCGAGGAAGTGAATCCAGTTGCGGTCGAGGAGCTGGTTGGAAAAGGCTTCGGCGGAGCGGCCAAAGCGTCCGTAGAGTGAGGCGGCGGTGACCTGAACGAGTGCGCCGCTGCGCATCCAGTTGGCCATGCGCTCGGGATGCTGGACGAGGATGGGATTGCGCTCGGGATGGGTGAGGATGCAGGTGTAGCCCGCGCTGCGCAGGCGATCGAGCGCGCTGTCCAACTGGGGCGGAATGGCCAGCTCGGAGAACTCGACGAGCAGGTAGCCTTTGCCGTCGATGGAGTAGCGCAGCGGATGCTCGAGGGCGTCGAAGATGTTTTCGGAGTTGAGGTGGAAGTCACAGGCGAGCAGCAGCTGGATGCTGGAACCGAGGGCCTGCTGCAGCTCGGCCATGCGCTCGCGGTTGCGTTCGGCCTGATAGGGATGGATATCGTTGGCGTGGGGGGTGCAGACGATGTGGGTGATGCCTTCGGCAGCGGCCTCATGGGCCATGGCCAGCGAGGTTTCCAGATCGGGCGAGCCATCGTCGACGCCGTAGATGAGATGGTGATGGATGTCGATCATTCGGGGCCGGGTGCTATCGGGCGGTGAGTGTGCCAATCATGGACTGGAAGATCGCGAGGCCATCGGCGGAGCCGAGGATGGATTCGCTGGAGCGGTCCGGGTGGGGCATCATGCCGAGGACGTTACGGCCCTTGTTGAGCACGCCGGCGATGTTGTCGAGCGAGCCGTTGGGGTTGGCCTCCGGGGTGATGCGGCCGTCGGGAGTGCTGTAGCG
>JAJZHR010000288.1 GCA_021810815.1 Acidobacteriota bacterium
TCATGCATGCAAGGGAAAGTGCATTGCATGCATGAGTTGACTGGCTGGAAATGCGGAAGAAGGAAGCTGGAAAAATGCGGAGGGATCAGTGGTCTTGCTTCTCGGGTTGCGGTTTCGGAGCGCGAATGGAGTAGCCGGGGCCTGCGTTCTCCAGCTTGTCGTAGCGCGGCACACCGAGTCCGTGCTGCTGGTGCTGTATCTCGTCGAGGGACTGGCGCAAGCCGCGCAGCGTCTCCTGCTTGTCGCGTGCGTAGTCGGTGGCCAGGCGCGTGAGCGCGTAGGTCACGACATCGCTATGGTGCAATTGCTGCATGTCGGGATCGCGGCGGAAATTGAGCCACATGCGATGCACCAGTTGCACATCAGCCGCTTCGATGGAGGGAGCATGGGGGCCGATGTGGAAGCTGCTGGCCTCTCCGTCGGGCTTCACCACGTAGAAGGTGAACTGCCGCTTCGGCTCTGGCAGAGCCTCCCAGGCCTGGCCTACGTGGTAGGCCTGCTCATGCTCCGTGAGCTTGGTGGAGAGGCCTGAAACCACAGCCGCAGCCTCAAGGGAATTTGCTGTTTGAACCAGAGCGGCGAAAATATCGCCCGCTGGAACCACAAGCAGGGAGATGTGCTTTCCGAAGCTTTCGGCGACTGAGACGGCCTTGGTGAAGAGCAATTGCTCGTGCTCGCTGAACAACTGCTCCGAGGCGTCGAGATAGTCCGGGCCTCCCATGCCTACCATGCGCGCGGCGAGGACGACGATGTCCTGCTCGCTGGCGTTGGTTCTTGCCAGCGCCCACTTGAGGGCGAATGGATTGTTGGCGTCGCGCATGGTGACGACGACGCAGCCGGGGTTGATTTGCAGCGCTTCGCGGCCGACGGTGTCCTGATGTTCGAGCTGGAAATGCTCCTTCATCTGGCGCGCTGCGGCGTCGTGTCGGCGCTTGTTGTCGCGTTCAGAGATGCTGAACAGGACGAAGAAGACGACCGCGAACAGGAGGCCGCTGACAGTGGCGACGGACTTGGTGAACAGGTTCACGATCGCGGTGGTGAGCAGCACCAGGTGCACGGAGAGAAGACCGACTGGGACTTCTATTTTTCCAATCCGGATATTGATTGGAACCTTCCATCCGCGTTCGCCGTGGTATTTGAAGCGCAGGACGAGCATGGCGAGGGAGTTGAAGGTGAAGCTCCAGATGACGCCGAACGCATACGCCTCGCCCAGCATGATGACATCGCCGCGGCTGACGATGATGGTGAAGAGCTGCAGTCCCGCGACGAGGTTGACGATGCGATAGCTGGTTCCGTACCTGCGCTGGGGCTTGCGGAACCAGTCGGCCAGAACGCCGTCTTCAGCCACGCGCATCAGCACGCCCGTGGAGCCGACGATGGCGGTGTTTACTGCGCCAGCAAGGATCAGGAATCCAACAATGACGACGAAGATGCGGAACGCGATTCGGAGCGCGAGCGGGCCGACCATGTACATGGCCATGCCGGCGATGAGGTTGTCGCGGTAGACGGGGACGCGCACCGCGTCGGGGATGAGCATGACGGCGAGAAGCGTGCCGATGCCGGTGAAGATGAAGCTGTAGAGCGCGATGACGATGGCGGCGCGCTTGAGGTTCTTGAGCTTCGGGTGCTCGATTTCGCGGTTGACCTGAGCGAGGGACTCCTCGCCGCTCATTGCGAGCACGGACTGGCCGAAGGCCATGATGATGCCGAAGAGTCCGAAGGTCGCGGCCAGTTTGGTGTGCTTGAGGAAGCCAAGCGATTCGCTGGTGAAGCGGAGGTTGGAGGGTATTGGCCAGGGAGGAAGATGGGATCCGAGATGGATGACGGAGAAAAATCCCCAGCCTAGAAGAAGAACGACCATGACGGTCGTGATCTTCATCACCTTCAGGGCCTTGTCGCTGGATTCCTCGATCCCCTTGGTGTTTTGCCACCAGAAATAGACCGTGATGATCGCGGCAATCACCGCCGAAGTGGCGTTGACGGGCAGTTGGAGCGGGGCCGAGCGTGCCGCGATCCAATGGTGCGACGCTCCAAGGACGAACAACTCGTTCAGCAGTCCGACGATGTACTGCCCCGCCGAAACGCCCGAGATGGGGCCGGTGAGGATGTAGTCGAACATGAGCGCGGAGACGCTCACCTTGGCGAAGGTGCCGCCGAGAGCTTCTTTCACGACGCGGTAGACGCCGCCTCGCGTGAACATGGAGCAGCTTTCCACATACACGGCGCGCACGGCGAAGGAGAACAGCATGACGCCGAGGATGAACCATGGGGCAGATTTGCCGATGGCTTCTTCAGCGATGCCGCCAGCGTAGAAGGCGGAGGAGCCAAGGTCGTTGAGCACAATCGCGGCCGCTCGCCAGAAGGAAATGAAGGTGAGCATGACCGAAGACGCGACTACAAGGCGTACCCGGTTGGATTGCGGAAGAGAAATCGTCTGTTTCGGGGCCATTAGGTTATAGGGGCTTACGGGAGGTTCTGGGGCCCGAGTTGCATGTTGCCGAAGGGCGCCGCCACCGCTTCATCAGGCTGGCGAACTTCCATCGATGAGTCTATGAGGAATGTCGCGCGAGGTCAACGAAAACCGGATGTCTGCTCTCTGAGGGGCGTTCCGCGTTGCGAACAGATTTGTCTCGCGCGGGTCTGCGAATCAGATCGCATCGATGACGCACGCTATTCGCCTATCAGCTCATGCAGATCTTCAACGAAGCTGATGAGCACGACCAGAGCGGAGCCGACCATTCCAGCGAAGAACAGGGCAGTGAGGGTCTTCACCGCCAAGGTGAGCAGGATATCCATGACGGCAATTGTAACTGCATGGCCCGCCGCTGCGAAGATGTTAGACTCGCCGCCATGCTACGCGTTCCCTTGCGTCTTTGGATTCTGGCGGCTTTTTCCGGAGCTTTGCAGGTGCTTCCGTTCCCGATAGCAGGGCCAACGCCGCCCTGGCGGACAGCCTTTTGCTGGATAGCGCTAGTTCCGCTGCTGGTGGCTTTGCTGGCGAAAGACAAGGCCGGCAGGCCTCTTTCCGCCTTGCAGACAGCGCTGCTGGGATATATCAGCGGCATCGTCTGGTATTGCGGAAACTGCTACTGGATCTATCAGACGATGTATCTCTACGGCGGCCTCTCGAAGCCCGTCTCGCTGGGGATACTGTTCCTCTTCTGCCTCTACCTCGGGCTCTACCATGCATTATTCGGTGCTTTGGCAGGTCTGCTGCGCCGCTCTCGCCTGGGGCAGGCCGGAGCATTGGCGGCGATGCCTTTTCTATGGGTTGCGGTGGAGCTGGCGCGGGCGCGCATTACCTCTTTTCCCTGGGACCAGTTGGGAGTTACGCAGGTGGACAATCATCTGCTTACGATGACTGCGCCTTACGCCGGCGTGTATGGAATCTCTTTCCTGATTGCTCTGGTGAACGTTCTGTTTGTGGCCGCGATTCGACTTCGCCCAAAGTCGCGCCGTCTGCTGCTGACGGCAGCCTGCGTTCTGCTGAGTGCTGCGCTCCAGAGCGGCCGCCTGCTTTCGCCTGCTCCATTGCCTTCGCCGGCCACAGCTTTTTTGCTGCAGGATGATCTTCAGGTGGGAGCGGAGCGGGCCGGCGATCAGATGGATGAGCTGCAGATGCTCACCCGGTTCACGCAACTGAGCGAACATCCATCCGGAGCGGTGTATCACGGCATGCCATCGGTGGAGCAGCCGCCGATCATTCCGCCTGGCGGCCAACGCCGACCGGATCTCATCGTATGGCCGGAGGCGCCGACGGACTTCCGCCTGGACGATCCAACTTTCCTGCGGTGGATGTCCATGCTGGCGCAGGATTCCCATGCGTCGCTGATCATCGCCGGTATGGCGGTGGAGTTCGACCGGGCGGTGCCGCGCGGCTACCGGCTCTACAACAGCGCAGCTTTTTTCTCGACAAGTGGAAACTACTCCGGTCGCTACGACAAGATGCACCTGGTGCCGTTCGGCGAATATATCCCCTTCAAGGATCTTCTTTTTTTCGCGAAAAATCTGACGCAGGAGGCGGGCGATATGGACCACGGCACCCACCGCGTGAACTTCAATAGCGCCGGACACAGCTATGGAACCTTCATATGCTATGAGTCCATCTTCGCGGATGAGGTGAGGCAATTTGCGCGCAATGGTGCGCAGGTGCTGGTGAATGTGTCCGACGATGGATGGTATGGCGACACCAGCGCTCCGTGGCAGCACCTGAACATGGCACGGATGCGGGCGATCGAGAACCACCGCTGGTTGCTGCGCTCGACCAACACTGGCATCACCGCCAGCATTGATCCCTATGGCCGGGTGATTCTGTCGGCGCCGCGCCATGTGCGCACCTCTATCGCTGTGCAGTTCGGCTACGAAAACGACCTTACTTTCTACACGCTCCATGGCGACGTATTCG
>JAJZHR010000289.1 GCA_021810815.1 Acidobacteriota bacterium
GCTCATGCGGTCCACCTTGTAGAGCAGTCCATCGGGTAACGAATAGCGCTGGTCAAAATCAAGGTACCGCTCGAAGCCGCGCCCCGGCGCCATCTGGCTCACCACATGTCGCATGGGGGCGGCATTCGCGAAGGCAAACAGGCCGCGCTTCTCTGGTTCGCTGAATGTGCCGTTCCAGAACATATGTGCCACATCCGGCGTCAGCAGAGACCCCTGCAAGAACCGCTGGAGCTTATAGTCAAACCCAATCTTCTCGTCGGATGCGGGCAGACGGCGAGCCGCTTTGAGCGCCGTCGCGCGTAACCGCCGCGGCAGCATGGAAAAGCCCCGGTTGTAGCGGTCCGCCTGGTAGGTCAGGTAGCCGCCGAAAAGTTCATCGGCGCCTTCGCCGCTGAGCGCCACCGTCACATCCCGCCGGCTCATCGCCGCCAGGTACCAGACCGGCACAGCCCCCGCGTCGGCGCTGGGCTCGTCGGAGTAATACGGCATCTCGCCGATCACATCCGCGAGGTTGGAGTCTTCATTCAGGTCCAGCTCGGTATGATCGGTTCCAAAGTGACGGCTGACGGACCGAATGTATTGGCCCTCATCGAACGACCGGCCCCGGAACGTGATGGAAAACGTCTTGAGCCTGCCTGGGTAAACCTGCGAAGCGTAGTGCGTCAACGCCGACGAGTCCAGTCCGCCACTCAGCCACACACCCAGAGGAACATCGGAGACAAGCTGCTCGGAAACGGCCTTGCGCATCAGCCCGTCCAGTTCCTCGCAGGCTTCTTCCATGGTGCGCGGTTCCGGCCCGCGCCTGGCGACCTCCACATAGGGCCGCTGAGTCGCCACCCCGCGATGCCACTCCAGCAAGTGGCCCGGCATCAGCTTGCGGATGCCCTCGACCAGCGTCCACGGCCCCGGCACATAATTGAGGCTCAGGTAGCAGTTCAGCCCGTTCAGGTCCATGCGCCGCGGAATATCCGGATCGGCAAAGATGCACTTCAACTCGGAACCGAAGTACAGCTCGCCGCGATGCTCGCAAACGTAGAGCGGCTTGATGCCTATGCGATCGCGCGCCAGCACCAGCCTGCGCTCTGGCTCGCTCCAGATGGCGATGGCAAACATGCCGCGCAGGCGAGCAAAGCACTCCTCGCCCCAGGCGAGATATGCCTCCAGCACCACCTCTGTATCGCAATGCGTGCGGAAGACGCGGCCCATCGCTTCGAGCTCGGACCGCAGCTCGCGCTGGTTGTAGATCTCTCCATTGAATACGATGATTGCGTTCCCGTCAGCGCTGTGGAACGGCTGATCACCGCCGGTCAGATCCTGAATCCGCAAACGGGTGGCGCCAAGGGAGACATGCGCGGAGCGGAAGATTCCCCGCTGGTCGGGCCCGCGATGCCGAATCGCGCCAACAGCCTCCGTCAGAACCCCGGAGGAGACACTTCGTCGTACGTGTGTATGACCAGCGATTCCACACATCGTGCGCTCCATGGGAATAGGATGATTCATTATTGACGATTTTTGCCGGTTTTGTACTCTCGCGGCTCAATCCGTCGTCTAACTGTGATTACTTTCTGGTAGGGCTAGCGCACAGCCCATTTTCCAGCCCATCAGAACGGAATATCGTCGTCAGAGATCTCCGGCGCCTGCGCGTAGTCGTCATGCCCCTCGGCGGGACGCTGATCGAAGCTGGCCGTCGGGCTGGACGAACTGGCGCTGCGGCTGTAGCCGCCCGAGCCTTCCTCGCGCCCCGAGAGCAGCGACAAATCATTGACCAGAATCTCTGTGCGGTAGCGCTTCGCCTTGGTCTCCTTGTCTTCCCAGCTGTTGGTCGTAATCTTGCCCTCGATATACAGCTTTGAGCCCTTCTTCACATAATCGCGAATAATCTCAGCCGTGCGATTGAACGCCTTCAGGTTGTGCCACTCGGTCTTGTCCTGCCAGTTGCCCTGGGCATCCTTCTGGCGGTCCGTCGTGGCCAGCGTGAAACTTGCCACCATGGTTCCGCCAGCCGTCGAGCGAATCTCCGGGTCCTTTCCCACGTTCCCCAGCAGAATCACCTTGTTCACTGATTTCGCCATCTTCGCGTTCTCCCATCCATCCGCTTTTTTGATTCACCGGACACTTCGCGTACGCAGCCGCGCGCTGCATCGCGGTCATCCAACCATCCGCAAACCGGAAGCTTGATTATAGTCCAGCCTTCGACGCAATCCGGGCCAGTGTCCTCACAGCTCCGCCAGCATCTCCAGCGCCTCCGCCGCATTCCCCGCCACGCGCAGCAGAGCGCGATTCTGCGCCTTCAGAAAGCCTTCCAGCACCGCCGTGTCCAGAAAATCGAGCAGCCCGTTCCAGTACCCCGTCGTATTGATCAGCACGCACGGCTTGGCATGAATCTTCAACTGCGCCCAGGTCACAATCTCCATCATCTCGTCCAGCGTTCCATAACCGCCGGGCAAAATCAGAAACGCATCGGCCAGCTTCACCATGCGCGCCTTGCGCGCGTGCATCGTGGGCACCTGTTCCAGCCGCGTCAGTCCCGTATGCGCAATCTCGCTGCCCGCCAGCACCTCCGGCAGCACGCCAATCACCTCTGCGCCACCCTCCAGCGCCGCATCGGCCACCGCGCCCATCAGTCCCACGCTTGCCCCGCCGTACACCACGCCTATTCCTGCAGCGGCAATCGCCGCGCCCAGCGCGCGTGCCTCCTCCATATAGATGGGGTCGGTTCCACTCGCCGACCCGCAGTACACTGCCACGCGCCGGATGTTGCCTGCACTCTCGCTCATCGTGCCTTCAGCATAGCGCCCCACGGGAGCCCCTATGCTTCCGAATGGGTCTATCAGACCATCCCGATTGTTTGGGCATGGATGTAACTGGCATAGTAAGCTCTTAGCATCTCGCAGGGTGGCCGAGGCGCTTCGTATCCTGACAAGTGGAGAGAAGAGCATGAGGTGCAGGATCTGTCAGGAACCGACCGCTAGGTTCGCCGACGCATTGATTCTGAAGAAGTATCCAGCGACATATTTCCGCTGCGCTGCCTGCGGATTCGTCCAACTTGAAGAACCCATCTGGATCGAGGAAGCCTATTCCCATGCAATTTCAAGGCTTGATGTCGGAATCATGCAGCGGAATGTCACCTGCACAGATATCACATCTGCCCTGATCCGATTGATTGCTCCAAATGCCCGGCATTTTCTGGACTTCGGTGGCGGACATGGAACACTCGTTCGGATGATGCGCGATCGCGGCTTCGACTTCCGTTGGCAAGACGCCTATGCTCAAAACCTGCATGCTCGCGGCTTTGAACACAAGGACGGGATGCACTACAACCTAGTCGTAGCTTTCGAGGTACTGGAACACCTCGTCAGCCCCCTCGACGACATTGCAAAGATGATGAACCTGGGCGATACAGTCTTCCTTTCGACTCTGCTGCTCCCCGAGCCACCTCCCCAACCGGATGAGTGGTGGTATTACGCTCTGGGAAGCGGGCAGCACATCTCTTTATATTCGCTGCGCTCCCTTGAGTTCATCGCGCGGAAATTCGATCGGCACCTTGTCTCGGATGGGGCCTTCCACCTCTTCACACGCAAGCCGGTATCCCGTTTCGCTTTTCATCTTGCAACACGCCCGAAGGTCGCTGGATTCCTGAGGCCGCTCTTGCACCGTCCAAGCCTCACCCAGGCGGACTTTGAGTCCATGGCGAATGAGCGCGACCGAGGCTGAAACGGCCTCGTCAAGTGCCGACTTCTCAAGACTTTGGCCTGCGCTTCACTATACTCCGATGGAGGCATCTCCTTGCGGGCTCCGCTCGCACCTGCCGTGGCAACCACGTCAACTGACCCCGCCAGCGTGTACCCTTAAGATTGGAGTCTATCGATGCGGAAGTTTGCCATCCGGGCCTGCTATGTCACCTGCTGTGTCCTTTGCAGTGCCGCCTGGTTTGCCGGCCACGGCCAGTCCCAGCCTCGCCAGTCAGCGTCTCAAGCCCCTGCGTCTCACAAGCCCTCGGCCGTCACTGTCGATGTTCCCGTTCCCGCCGCCGCCAAAGCCAAGGCGCTGCTGCCCGACGTCTTCTCCGGTTGGGTTCTCAGCGGCTCCGCGACCCCGCTCACTGACCCCGCGCAGGCTGACCCCACCAGTGCCTCCGCGCTCAAGGAGTACGACCTCACCTACGGCGCCTCTGCCACCTACAAGCGCGACGGCGATACCCTCACCGTCCGCGCCCTGCGCTTCACCGACGAGAGCGGCGCCTACGGGGCCTACACCTTCTACCGCCAGAATGGCTGGCCAAAAGAAGACATCGGCGCAGGGGCCACCTCGAACCACAACCGCGTCCTCTTCTGGCAGGGCGACACCGTCGTCGACGCAACGTTCTCCACCATCACG
>JAJZHR010000290.1 GCA_021810815.1 Acidobacteriota bacterium
GATGACAATGGCGCTGTCTGCGACATTGAAGTCGGGCCAGATGTAGTGGACGATGCGGACCTCAATGAAATCGATGACGGAGCCATAGAGGACGCGATCGTGGAGGTTGCCCAATGCGCCGCCGAGGATGAGCGAGAGGGCGACGGTGGTGAGAGTGAACCGGCTGCCCAGGCGGATCATGCCGATGAGAACAGCGAGTGCAGCGACGAGCGTGAAGGCAATGAGGCCCCAGCGGACCATATGCGGGGATTGCGAGCTGGCGAAAAGAGAGAACGCCGCGCCCTCGTTGGTCCAGTGCGTGATGCGCAGGATGCCTGGAATGACGGGAATGGCGCCACCGATGCGGATATGCGCGTCCACCCATGCCTTGGTGGCGTGGTCCAGCAGCACGACGAGCGCTGAAATGAGCAGCAGCCAGGGAAGGCGCCGTGGAGGCGCATGCCTCATTGGGCAGCCTCCTGCACGGGCGGTTCGATGCCCATGGCGTGCAGGGCATCCGTGCAACGGTCGCAGACGTTCTGCCAGATGCCGTAGTCGGCTACGTGGGGCATGTAGTTCCAGCAGCGAGCGCACTTGGTACCAGTGGCCGGGAGTGCATTGACGGCGACTTCGTTGCCGCTCTGTTGTCCGGCCTGGGTGATCGTGACTCTGGAAACGTTGATGATCTCTTTGAGGCCGGACTCGTGCCGGCGGAGCAGATCCAGCACCGCTCCGGAGGCGGCGATTTGAAGTTCAGCTTCGAGGCCCTTGCCGATGCGCTTGGCCTGACGCTCGGCTTCAAGAACGCGGAGCGATTCATCGCGCACGTCGAAGATTGGCTTCCACTCTTCGAGAAGGCTAGCGGGGTCCTGCGAGTAGATTGTTTCTGGTTTTGGAAACAGCGCCAGATGCACGCTGGCTTCGCGGCCTTCGACGGCGGGCAGATATTCCCATACTTCGTCCGCGGTAAAGCTGAGGATGGGCGCGACGAGACGAACGAGGGCCTCGGTGATCTTCCACAGCACGGTCTGTGCAGAGCGCCGGGCGGGACTCGACGGTGCAAAGGTGTACATGCGGTCTTTGAGCACGTCGAGGTAGAAGGCGCTCAGGTCCACAATGGCAAAGTCGTTCAGGGCCTGGTAGACGCGATGAAATTCAAAGGCCTGGTACCAAGAGAGAATCTTTTCGGTCAGGTCGCGTGTGCGGGCCAACATGTAGCGGTCCAGCGGCAAGAGATTGGCTTCCGCAACGCGGTCGGTTTCCGGGTTGAAACCAGAAAGATTGCCCAGCAGGAAGCGGAAGGTGTTGCGTAGCTTGCGGTAGAGTTCGGCGCAACGGGCCATGAGGTTTTCACTCGCGGCCATGTCTTCGCGGAAGTCGACCGAGGCGACCCACAGTCGAACGATTTCACCGCCCATGCGGTTGGCGATGTCGACTGGATCGACGCCGTTGCCCAGGGACTTGGACATGGCGCGGCCCTGCTCATCGAGAGTCCAGCCAGCGGTGGCGACGTGAGAATAGGGCGCGCAGCCGCGCAGAGCAACGGAGGTGAGCAGCGAGGAGTGGAACCAGCCGCGATGCTGATCGCCGCCTTCGAGATAGAGGCAGGGGACGCTCCGATCCTGCTGAAACGCCTTGTAGGCATCTTTGAGGTCGCGGTCGGACTCGCAGACCGCGAACCAACTGGTGCCTGAATCGAACCAGACGTCGAGGATGTCCGTCTCTTTGCGGAAGTCTTTGCCGCCGCAGTGCGCGCAGGCTGCGCCGGCGGGCAGCAGCGCGGCAATGTCTGTGGTGTGCCAGGCTTCCGCGCCCTCGCGCTCAAAGAGATCGATGACTTTGCGATTTAGCGCGGGGTCGAGGATGGGCTTGTTGCAAGCCTCACACAGAAACACCGCGATGGGAACGCCCCAGATGCGCTGGCGGCTGATGCACCAGTCCGGGCGCGTTGCAATCATGTTGGTGATCCGCTCTTTGCCCCAGGCGGGATCCCAGATAACCTTATCGATTTCTTCGATGGTGAGCTGGCGGAATGTGGTCTCGCTGCCGTCGGCGCGCTTGACCGGAGTTTCCAGTCCGATGAACCACTGCTCGGTGGCGCGAAAGATGACCGGATGATGGCAGCGCCAGCAGTGGGGGTAGGAGTGTTCGAGATCGGCAGTGGCAAGCAGCGCACCTCGTTCCTGGAGCATGGCCACGATGATCGGATTCGCATCCCAGACCTTTTTGCCATCGAACGGGGGGGGGGAGACGAGCGGCCATGCTGCCGGATCGACATGGATGCGTCCGCCTGCATCCACTCGGCAGGTGGGGTCGAGGTTGTACCGCTGACCAGTGTAGAAGTCGTCTGCGCCATGCGACGGCGCAGTGTGAACCGCGCCGGTGCCCGTATCGGCCGTGACATAAGTGGCCAGCACGCCGAGGATGCTGCGTTCCAGGAATGGGTGCTGGAAGGTGGCATGTTCGAGCCTGCTGCCTTTGATGCGCGCCAGTTCGCTCGTTGCGCCCAGCTTGCAGGCCGCCGAGACCTGACCGGCTAGCTCCGCTGCGACGATATAGAGGGCACCTTCTTCGGTGGCCAAAGCAACGTAGTCAAAGTCGGGATGGAAGGCAACGGCCATGGACGCGGGCAAGGTCCAGGGCGTGGTCGTCCAGATGATGGTGTAGACTTCGCGCCCTGCCAGCGCGGGATCGAGCGCCTCGGGCAGGGAAGTGAGCCGGTAGCGCACGTAGACCGAGGGGCTGGTGTGCATCTCGTATTCCACCTCGGCCTCGGCCAGCGCCGTGCGGTCGTGGATGCACCAGTAGACCGGCTTCAGGCCGCGATAGACAAAGCCCTTTTCCAGGAAGCCGTAGAAGGCCTCAAGAGTGCGCGCCTCGTAGTCGCGGGACATCGTCTTGTACGGCTCGTCCCAGCGCCCGAAGCAGCCGATGCGCTCAAACTGCGAGGTCTGGAGATCCACATATTTCTGGGCATAGGCGCGGCACGCTTCGAGCACGGCTGGAGCCGGCATTTCGAGCTTTTTGCGGCCGAGGTGTTCGTCGACCTTGATTTCGATGGGCAGGCCGTGGCAGTCATAGCCGGGCACATACGCGGCGTCGAAGCCAGCCATTGTTTTGGACTTGACGACGAAATCCTTCAGGCCCTTGTTCAGGGCGTGTCCCAGATGAATGGGGCCATTGGCATAGGGAGGGCCGTCGTGGAGCAGATAAGCGGGGCGTCCTTTGCCGGCCTTTCTCAGCTCCTCATAGAGCCGCAGCGAGGCCCAGCGGGCCAGGCGAAGCGGTTCATTCTGAGGCAGGTTTGCCTTCATGGGAAAGGTGGTTTGAGGCAAAGTTAATGTCGCCTTCAGTTCCGGCGCTGCAGACATCGTCACTCCCTGTATCTGGTGCAAGTTGGCTCATTTGCTAGTGTAAACGGCGGATAACTTTTTCGGTAACCACAACGGGCCTGAAGCGTCTACTATTTATGGGAGTCTCGGCAGCGCGAAAGTATGAGACTCTGGATAGCATGGACAGCGAGACAGTTGAACCGGAGACACGGGTGGCAGCTGTCAAGCATAATGGAGAGATGGACCTGCAAGAAGAGGCTTCCCGGCACAAGACAGGTGGAGGTGCGGGTCCAGAAGCGGATATGGCCAACGATCTACTCATACAGTCCAATGCCGAGGCTGAGGGCACAGCTGTGCTGAACCCGGGCCACGAACTCGACGCCCTGCTCGGAAATGCGTTTGAAGAGACCCCTATCTGGAAAACGCTGTACGAGAGCGTTTGCGATGTTTTCTTCCCGCGCAAGTTGCCGCCGCTGGAATTGACTTCCAAACCGATCGACGTGCCGGACCGGATGGCTGTCAAGCCGAATCCGTGGGCCATCGGCATCTCGACGGGCGTAAACCTCTCCATCCTTGCGGTGCTTCTGTTCTTTGTGGGCAAGAAGATTGTTGAGACCGTGAAGCCAACCTTGACTGCGACAACTGTGGATGTAGGCGAATTCCAGCTGAAGGCTCCGAAGACCGGTTCCGCGGCAGGCGGTGGTGGTGGCGGAGGTTCGCACGACATTGTGGACCCGATCAAAGGCAAGCTGCCGAAGATCGAAGACAAGCCGATGACTCCTCCGCAGGTCCCGGTTCTGGATAAGCCAAAGATCCCGATCGAATCCGCGATTGCCGTGCAGAAAAACATTACGCTGCCGGACAATCCGACCCTTCCCAACATCGGTGTGACGCAGTCACCCAATGTGGCGCTGGCTTCGAATGGCCAGGGCGGCGGCGCAGGTATGGGCACGGGCTACGGCGGCGGCTTGGGATCGGGCACGGGGAATGGCTTCGGACCCGGGACGGGTGGGAACACGGGCGGCGGCCTGTTTCGCATCGGCGGTGGAGTTTCT
>JAJZHR010000291.1 GCA_021810815.1 Acidobacteriota bacterium
ACGGTGCACATGGAGGCCAGCGCCTCCAGCGGCGTCTCGGAGCGCGGTGCCTCAGCTTCCAGTGCCTGGACTCCCGGTTTGGTCTCGGCTTCGACCCGTCGTTCCGCGCCTGCGATCTTCGGCAATTTCTTCTCCACGTGCGGCTCTCTGTCTCTCCGCGCACCGGACCCAGCCTGTTGCTGCGCGCCAGTGTTCTCAGCTTGAAAGCTTTCTATCCTGCAAGGGGCTCCCTGGGGAACCTGCAAAGTGGCTACCTAGGGAAGCATAACGCAGTCGGACCTTAGTGGACGATGCTGAAGCTCCTGTCCCAACGGGCGATGCCCTCAAGCCCGCCCATCAAAAAGGCGATCAGACCTTTGCGCGCGGGCACTCTGCTAAGTTGCGGGCTTGCTCCCGGGCTTTGGGACAGCGCCGCCCGGTCGTCGGCTGCATCGCGCAGGGAGAAATAAATCAGCAGCGGCTGTCCGACGATGTTGTCTCGCGGGACAAAGCCCCAGTAGCGGCTGTCCTCGCTGTCGTTGCGGTTGTCTCCCATGGCGAAGTAGCGCCGCGGGGGGATGCTCAACTCGCCTCCGTGGACGTATTGGTTCATCTCCGCCCACCATTGCGGCTGGATGCCTGCGTCGCTTTCGCGCTGGCTGGGAAAGTTGTCGCGGTAGGCATCGGGGTGGGTGGGGCGATAGATGGCGTAGGGCTCATGCAACTGCTCGCCGTCGATGAAGACCAGTCCGTGCTCCAGATGCAGGTGGTCTCCGGGAACGGCGACCA
The DNA here is from genome assembly GCA_021810815.1 of Acidobacteriota bacterium. Classification (GTDB taxonomy): domain Bacteria; phylum Acidobacteriota; class Terriglobia; order Terriglobales; family Acidobacteriaceae; genus JAJZHR01. The sequence continues at coordinate 769 of JAJZHR010000291.1, forward strand.
CGCGCTTGACCAGATGGATGGATGAATCGACCGGATAGCGGAACACGATGACGTCCTTCTGCTCGACCTCCTCGTAGGGCAGCAGCCATTTCCATATATGTCCAGCGGGGGCAAAGACCTGCTTGTTCACCAGCAGAAAGTCGCCAATGAGCAGGGTCGGCTCCATGGACGCGGAGGGGATGCGGAAAGGCTGTGCGATGAAGGTGAGGATGAAGACGGCGATCACGATAATGGTGAGCAGGGATTGGACGGAATCGAGCAGGCTGTGGTCGCCCTCCAGGGCCTCTTCCACGGCGGCTGCTTCTGCCTTTTCAGCCGCTTCTTCTGCCTCCACGGCAGCCGCTTCCTCTGTCTCTTCGACAGTTGCGCTGGTATTCTCGCTGTCGTTTTCGCCGTCGTTCCGGTTGTCAGGGAAGTTCTTCACGCGGACACCCCCTGGTTGCCGTCGCGCTCCCGCAGCAGAGCTTCGAAACCGAGCCGGGCGGCCTCCTGCTGCGCCTCTTTCTTGGTGCTGCCAATGGCTTTGGCCAGCGAGAGGGCGGAGTCCAGCGGTTCGTCCGGTTTGCTCTGCAGCCGGAGCTCCACGGTGAAGCGCTTCCTGTGGTCCGGTCCGGTCTCTCCCGTCACCACGTATTTCGGCTGCCCTGCGCCGGTGGACTGCAAATACTCCTGCAAGGCTGACTTATGGTCGCCCATGGCAGCGCCTTTGCTCAGCGCGGAGGCAAGCTCCGGCAGCGACGGGCGAATGACCAGCGCCTCCACCACGGCCCGCAGCGCCTCCAGCCCGGCATCGAGGTAGATGGCAGCGAAGACGGCTTCCATCGCGTTGGCCAGAAGTGCGGACTTGCGCCTTCCGCCGCTGCGCTCCTCTCCCTTGCCCAGGCGGAGATAGCTTCCCAGGTCAAGAGCTGCGCCCACGTCGCCCAGATGTTTGCGGCTCACCAGGTTGGCCCGCAGGCGCGTCAAATCGCCTTCGCGCAGGTTGGGATAGCGGCGGTAAAGGCTTTCCGCCACCAACAGGCCCAGAGCCGCGTCGCCAAGAAATTCCAGCTCTTCGTTGTCTCCGTCGGCAGCCTCCGCCGGACGCTTTGGCTGGCCTGGATTCCCGTCCGGGATCATGGCCGCTGCGGAGGCGGAGGATGCGGGCTGGGATGCGGGTTGGGAGTTGCGCTCATGCGCCACGGAGCTGTGCGTCAGGGCCGCCACCAGCAGGCCTCGCTGGGCAAACCTGTGCCCCAGCACTCTTTCCAGCGCGTCCAGTTCCGGCTGCCCCATGCGCTCGACTCCCTGAAAACAACTTTAGACCATTCGCTTGTGTGCTCGCACTGCGGACCGGGGGCGCGGCTTCGCGGGCCTGCCGGCAGTGCTAGACTCGCCAAGGAAACGGCTGTGGCGAACCCAGGCAAATTCGGCGGAGATGACGAGCCGCAGCTCAGCTTTGCGGAGTTGTGGTCGGGGAAGGTGCGCTCGCCGAAGCGTCCGCCAGCGGCATTTGGCGGCGTGCGGAAGCCCAGCGCGAAGCCTGCGCCGGACGTGGTCGAGTCCGCAGACGCTGGGGCCGTAGGCGGAGCGTTCGCCGCCGTTGGGTCCGCAGCAGTGGAGACAGCGCCGCAGCGGCGCGTCTGGAGCGTTGCCTCTCTGGTCGCCGACGTGCGCCAACACATTGAGCGGGAGTATGAGGACGTGTGGGTGGAGGGCGAAATCTCCAATCTGCGCTCTGCTCCCTCCGGGCACATTTATTTCACGCTGAAGGACGGCGATGCCCAACTGCCGGTGGTGCTGTTTCGCCGCCAGGCCATGCTGCTGCGCTTCCGTCCGGAGGATGGGCTTGCGGTGCTGGTGCGCGGCAAGGTGTCCGTCTACGAGAGCCGCGGACAGATGCAGTTGGTGGCAGAGACGCTGGAGCCGCGCGGAGCCGGAGCGTTGCAGGTCGCTTTCGAGCAACTGAAGGCCAAACTCGCGGCAGAAGGCTTGTTCGACGAGGAGCGCAAGCAGCCGCTGCCGGCTTTTCCCCGCTGCATCGGCGTCATCACGTCGCCAACCGGCGCGGTGATCCACGACATTCTGAACGTCACCGCGCGCCGCCACGCCAGGCTGAACATCCTGATCTACCCCGCTCTGATGCAGGGCGAGCAGGCCGCTCGGGAAGTGGCCGCAGGCATCCGCTGGTTCAACAACAAGGCGGACGAGGGCGAGGGTGCCGCGGACATTCTGCTGATCGCGCGCGGCGGCGGGTCGCTGGAAGACCTGGCTCCGTTCAACGATGAGGGATTGGCGCGCGCCATTGCAGCTTCGAATATTCCGGTGGTCTCGGCCATTGGCCACGAGACGGATTTCACCATCGCGGACTTTGTCGCCGACCTGCGCGCTCCAACTCCCTCGGCAGCGGCAGAAATCATCACCGCAGCGCAGCATCGCGTGGAGGAGCGCATCGCGGAGTTGACAGAGCGCGCCAGCAGAGCCGTTCGCTACCAATTGATGCAAATCCGCCAGCGCTACAGCCGCATTTCGGCGGAGGCTGCGTTCGCTCGGATGCGCGATGGTCTTGGGCGCAGGCAGCAGCGCGTGGACGAACTTCGCTTCCGGCTGGAGAACGCGTGGGCTGCGATCTGCCGTGATCGCGCGCAGCGCCTGCGGATGGCCAGAGAGCGCCTGCTGCGGCAGGACGCGCGGCATCAGCTTGCTCTGGTGCGAGCCCATCTGGAACGGCTGAATCAACGGCTGGAGCACGCTCCGCAGGTTCTGCTGCGCAGCAAGGCCGCGCGCTACGAGACCGCTCTGGCCCGCCTGCAATCCCTGTCGCCGGTTGCGGTGCTCAACCGTGGATACGCTCTGGTGTTCGACGACGCGGGGCGGCTGATCCGGTCAGTGGAGCAGGTGGCGGCAGGAGACGCTGTGACTGCCCGGCTCGCCGATGGCGTCCTCGACGCAACGGTGACAGCGCAGACCAAGCAGTCGCGCGACACCCAGTGATTTTCCGCAGAACAGGCCGCCCATTTGCTGTTACTTCTTCGGGTCTGTAGCGGCCTGCGTAGAAGGCTGTTGCGCTTGCGCGGTAGCTTCGCGGACAAGCTTTTTCCTTGGTTTCTCGCTGGGAATACCGGATGCAATCTGCGACACTGGGGCATCCGTGGCGGCGCAGCGAATCCAAGGGGGGGCGAAAGGTCTTTGCTCAGGCCTGCTGGCGCAGCTTGCGGCTTTCTGCGAGCAGGCCCATGGAGTGCATCAGGTTCTGCAGCGTCACGATGCCGATGATGCGCTCGCCCTCCAGCACCGGGACCAGTTGCAGGCCGCTGCCCTGGGTGATGCGGCGGAAGGTCTTGCCCAGCGAATCCTCGGGTTGCGCGACCTGGAAGGCTCGGGTCATCACGCCCTGCACATAGCCGTTGCCCTCGCTTTGCAGCGCCTCCAGGATGTTGCGGCGGGAGATGACGCCGACCAGGTTCTGGCCGCGCACCACCGGGAAGTCGTCCTGCAGGCTGTGGACGGACTTGTGCATCGCGTCCTCCAGCGTGTCGGAGGCGGAGAGCATGGAGAACTCCGTCAGCATGATGTCGCGCATCCGCACCGTGTCCACCACGGACTGAAAGA
>JAJZHR010000007.1 GCA_021810815.1 Acidobacteriota bacterium
CAAGATCGAGATCCTGGCCGACATAGGCAAAGACCAAGTATTTGCGAATGGCGAGCGCGGTTGTGGCGAGGAACAACAGAACGAGCGACACTGCGGCGATGCGGTGGGCGACAACCTGGCGGAGTGCGAATCCGCGCGCACGCAGGATGGAAGCGCCGCAGAGGGCGAACCAGAGGAGCGCGGCGATGGCCAGCAAGAGGCAGGAGCGCAGGAGCGGCGGCGAGAGGCGTGCGAGGTACTCAGGAAAGAAGAGGGCGAGGACGACGCTCGCAAAGGAGCAGCGGGCCAACTGCTGCTGCAACCAGGCGGCGCTGTCCGGGTCGGACACCCAGTGGCGCGAAGAAGCTGTGGCGGCGGCAAAGCAGACGGCATACCCGAGCGCAGCAGCCATGCCGACGAGGATGGAACGCGCGTGGCCAAGCGCATGAAAGAAAGCAAGCCCGGTCCAGACGCCAGCGGTGAGCGCGCTCAGGACAATGGGGGAAATGACATGGCGAACTGGCGCCGTCCAACCCGCAGCGCGAGAGCGAGGCGGCGCTGCGGGTTGGACGGATAACACGTCGGGCGTCATAGTGGGCACCTCTGCCGGTCTACTGCTGCAGGACGATTACGTTGCTGAAGCTGGCGGGTTGCGACGAGACATCGAGCGCGATGGCACCGGCAGGGAGGGTGGTGTCCGTGGCCGTGATGACCAGCGAGTTGTCGTAGTAGACAGTGATCTGACTGCCGGAGAAGCCGAGGCGCAGGTTGTGCGGGTTGGTGTCCATGAGGATGGTGGAGGACTGGCCGAGGAGTGTGAGGCCGCTGGAGTCGATGTCCCAACCGGTGGTGCGGAAGAGCTTGATGACGTGCTCAGCGGGATAGAGCCACGCGACGTATGCGGCTCCGGTGGAGAGATTGACGCGACCGCGCAGCCCTCCGGGATAGTCATAGAGATTGGAGAGAGTGATGCCAGTGGAGACGACGTAGTTGGCCCAGCTCTGGCTGCCAGCGTACTGCTGCGTGTGGCCGTTGCCGTTGTAGAGGAAGGAGTTGTTGGCGACCGACCAGTTTGAGGCAAAGCCGAGCGGGGAGGGCGTCCACTGCGCGGAGCCTGAGGCGAACGTGTCCGTGAAGATGGATGTTCCGAGATGCGCGGTGACGGGGACAATGATGGAAGCAGTGGAGCCGCCGGAGGCTGTGACCGTTACGTGGGCCAGAGCGTTGCCGATGGGCAGGCCGCCGGTGGTGGGAGTGAGCGTGAGCGGGCCGGGACCGGCAGCGGAAGCCGGCGTGGGAACAAGCCAGTTGCTGTCGCTGGTTGCCGCCCAGGGCATAATGCCGGTCCCGAGATTTTGAACGGCAATGGCGACCGGAGCGGGCGATGCGCCAACGATGCTGAAGAGATCAAGCGACGCGGGAGCAACGCCAAGCGAGGCCGAAGAAAGAGCGAGCGTGACAGGGATGACCAAAGGCGAGTTGGAACTGCCGGGCGAGCCGATGGTGAGGCTGCCGGAGTAGTTGCCGTTGGCAAGCGAGGCATTGTTGATCGCGACGTTGACCGTAGCGGGTGTGGTGGCAGACGAGAGGGTGGCGGTGAGCCAGGGAACGCTGCTGGCGACTCCGTAGGTGACCGGGAAATCCGAGGACAGATTGAGGTTTTGCGGCAACGGGTTTGCGCCGGAGTTGGGCGAGGCAAAGCTGAGCGAGGTGCTCGACGGCGTGAGTGTGGCGCCAATCAACGAAGAGAGCACGAGCGCCTGAGAGTAGGCGACAGGCTGGTTCGACGGATCGAAACAGACCTCGCCAGAGGTATAGGTGGGATCAGTGGCGGTGAGGAGCAGGACGTTGTCCTGATAAACGCTGATGATGGAGCCGTTCAGGACGAAGCGGTAGTAGTGCGTGAGGGTGTCCAGCTTGGCAGACGCCTGGGCAATGAGGCTGGAGCTGTCGGCCGACCAGGCGGTGATGTTGAGCAGTTTGATGATGCCTTCGCTCGGATAGAACCAGAGGCCGTATCCTGCGCCCGTGGCGGGGTTGACCCGCGCGCGGACGCCGCCGGGATAGTCGCTGGCGACGCCAAGCCGCATGCCGAAATCAAACTCGTAGTTGGTGTACGTGGGAGATCCGGAGCAGCTCTGCGTGTTGCCGCCGCCGTTGTAGGAGTAGGTCTGATTGGCGACGCTGAAGTTCGTAGCCAGCCCGCTGGGAGAGATGACCCAGCCGAGGGCGTTGTTGGTGAAGTCGTCCAGGAGCGTGGCATTGCTGAGGGTAAGCGAGACTGGGACGACGATGGGCGAATTGGGCAGTCCAGGAGCTGTGATCGTGATGTTCGCGGTGTACGAGCCAGGCGAGAGCGAGGCAACGGATGGGGTAGCCACCAGAGTGGCGGCGGTGGAGCCGGAAGCAGGCGAGAGCGCAAGCCAGCTCTGATCGGAGGCAGCCGTCCAACTGAATGCGGCTCCGCTCTGGTTTGCGATGGAGAGATTGAGCGCGGGGGGAGACTGGCCAACATAGGCCAGCAGACTGCTGGTGGAGGGAGTGACCACGAGGAGCGGGCTGGGAGTGGCGACGGTGAGCGTGACGGTGACATTCACCGGACTGCCAGCGGAGGGAGTGAAGGTGAGCACTCCTGTGTAGGTGCCGACCGTGAGGGTGACGGCGGTGGCGGAGATGGAAGCGCTGCCCGGCGTGGTTGTGCCCTGGGCAGGAGTTGCAGTAAGCCATGGGACGCTGCTCGAAGCCGTCCAGCTCACCGCCGTTGGATTGGAAGCGAGGCTGATGGTTTGCGCGGCGAGGCTGGCGTAGCCGGGGATTGCGGAGAAGCTGAGCGTGGTGGGCGAGGCCGAGAACGCCGTTGTTTGATTGGAGCTGCTGCTGACGACAACGCTGTTGTAGGTGACTGGCTGATTGGAGGGGTCGAGCGCGATCAGGCCGGTGGTGTAGCTGTTGTCGATGACGGAGATGACGGGGGTGCCGTCATACGAGGCGGAGATCTGGTTGCCATGCGCGCTGAGGCGAAGCGTGTGAGCCTTGGTGTCAAAGGTGATGCTGCTGGTCGAGGCGAGCACCGTGTAGCCGTTCCCGATGTTCCAGTTGACCACGTTGAAGAGCGTGAGCGCGTGCTCGGCGGGATACATCCAGAGAGCGTAGCCGGAGCCGTTGGCGGGATTGACGCGGATGCGGATGCCGCCGGGGTAGTCCGAGAGGCTGGAGAGCGTCAGGTTGAAGTCCGCGTCATAGTCGGTCCACGCGGGGGAGCCGGTGTAGATCTGCGACTCGCCGCCGCCGTTGTAGTGGATGGCTCCGCCGGAAGAGGTCCACCCTGCGGCATTGCCGAGCGGGGAGACTGTCCATGCGTTCAGGCTGGCCATGGAAGGCGAATCAATCGTGCCGGAGAGATCGAATGCAACCGGAATGGTTACAGAGGGAACGCCGCCGGAGGTGGCCTGAAGCGTGATCGAGCCGTTATAGACGCCAAGGGGCATGCTGCCCGGGGCCACCGAGATAATGACCGAGCCGGGCGTGCCAGCGACTCCGGTGGCAGCGGAGAGCCAGGGGGCGTTTGAGGTGGCAGTCCAGGCAAGATTGGACCCGCTGGGATTGGTGATGGAGACGGTGTCTGGCGGCGGCGCGGCTCCGCCGACGGTTCCGGTGAAGGTGAGCGAGGCTGGCGAAGGAACGAGCGCTGGCGTAGAGACATTGAGCGAGACGGGAATGGTCTGCGGGCTGTTGAGCGCACCTGCGGCCGTGAAGGTGAGAGCGCCCGTGTATTTGCCGGCGGTCAGGCTCGCGCTGTTCACCTGGACTGTGACGTTGGCGTTCGATGTACCGCTGGCGGCGGTGGTGGCGAGCCACGAAGCATTGCTGGACACCGTCCAGTTGAAGCTACCGGAGCCGACGTTGGCGACGCTGATGCTTTGCGAAGCAGGCGATGTGCCGGGCAGGGCGGCGAAAGCGAGAGACAGCGGATCAACCAGCATGGAGGCGGGTTGCGTGTTGGGGAAGGAGTAGGTCGCGCCGTTGGTGAAGCCGGGAATGTCGAGCAGAGTGCCTTCGTCATCTCCATAGAAAATGTAAGTTTTGGTATCGACGGTCGCCCCGTCTGCGGTGGTGGCGCTGCCGGTGAAGTTGAGCGTGATGGCACTGCTGGTTACCGAGCCGCTGGCAAGCAGGGAGTGGTTGCGCGCGCGGAGGTAGGCTCCCATGGTGTCCATGAAGAAATGCTGGCCATGATTTGCGCTGAACCACTGCGAGAGCTGAGTGATGAAGGTCTGACGATCAGAGGCCGTTGTGTACTCCAGATTGGAACCGTCGTGGGTGTAAATCTGGACTGGAGCCATGCCAGACCAGAAATTCCACATGTAGAACTCCCACTGGTTCAGGCTCTGAGCGACGGTGTAACTGTTCTGCGAGCTGGGGAAGAGGGCGTCCGGGCGGGTGAAGCGGCCAGCCTCCAATCCGACTTGGCTGCCAAAAGCGAAGAAGGTCTGCGCGGGCTCCCCGGCAACGGAGCCGACTGAGAGGTCGTCCGCAAAGAAGAAGGGAAAGGTCTCCTCCTCATCGCCGGTGTAGATGGGGGGCTGCTCGTAGATGCGGTAGGGCCCGAGAGGGATGCGTTGCGCGGGCGTCTTGGGGACGGTGAAGTAGTAGACGCCGGGTGCCTGGGGCGAGGTGATGTAGCGCAAGCCAAGGGAATGCCACATCTCGTAGCCGGAGTTGTTCGAGATGTCCCAATAGTGAGCGACCATGGAGGGGCTGAAGGGAGGGAAGGTGTCGGACCCTCCCTGGCCTGCCTGCCACTGCAGCGCGGAGGTGACGTTGGCCTTCCACTGCGCATCAGTGTTGGGCACAGTGAGGTTCCAGTAGAGGTCGCCGCCGGAGCCGTAGTTCAGGCCGTGCGGAGATGCGTGCATTTGATTCGCCTGGATGGCGGAGATCATCTGGGCGCGCTCGCCGCCGGGATCCCCCAGGGAGCTGAGTTGCAGGTTGATCTGCAGGTTCCATGGGCCTCCGGTGCTATCGGCTGCCAGCGGCCCGGTGAAGGTGGTGTTCCACATGTCGGGGATGCGCGACATGATGCCGGGCTCGTTGTCGTCCATCTGGATGGCTGCGATGCGGGGATATCCGCGGAGGACGAAAGGCTTGCGCGCCGCCCAGACCAGACTGCGCCAGAAGAGATCATCCACGCCCTCGACGAAGCCGAAGCGGTCGGCGTGAAGGTAGGCATAGGTTGTGAAGTCGACGGCGCGGCCCTTGCCATAGGTGGTGGCGACGATGAGCGGATCGGTGCCCAGCCTGGCAACGACAGTGCCTGTGGCACCGGTGAGAATGGTGGCGTTGGAGGGAATCACAATCGTGCCATTGCCGTGATAGTTGTAGGTGATGTCGCCTGCGGGATCGCCCGCCCAATGGCGCTGGAGAGCGTCAATGTAATGTGGCGTCGATCCGCCCACCTGCACGGCAGCGGGGATGACGATGCTGGTCTGGTCTCCTCCAATGGTGGCGCCGGTGGCGCCAAATATATTCTGGATGTGGGTTTGCAGCGCAATGGTGGGACTGTTGTCGAGATTGACGAATCCGGTGCCGTTGTAGACCGCGGAGGTGATGGCAGCCTGCCAGTCAGCGCCCAGCGTGATACCGGCATGGCCCGCGATGATCAACTGGACGGTGCTGAGGTCCGGTGCTGGCGTCTTGCTGACATCGATGACGCGGTAAGGCACCTGGAGATGGACCAGGTAGCGCTCAGGCCCCATTTGATACGTGCCAGGGCTGGCCGGATTGGTGTTGTAGTCGGTCGTGTTCGACGAATCGACCAGGACGACGACGGTAAGATCTTCGCCCTGCGCCATAAGGCGTCCCGGAAAAAGCGCGAGGCAAAGCAGCAAAGGCAAGCCAAGGTGGGCGACGACGAGGCGAATGGAGGCAGAGAGCGTGTTTTTCATGGGATCACCTTGCGTTGCTGGCGGACACTGCCCAGCAGCGGTTGCAGCAAAGCCTTGGGGGCTACGAATAGGCATACCCGTAGCCATACGTGCTGGAGAGAGCCACGTCGTTGAAAATCAAGTAGTTGAGCCGGTTGCCGAGGCGCTCTGCCGCGCGCTGGACCACACCGCGCGGAGTGGCGCGTTCGCGGACCACCAGCAACACGAGGTCGATGATTGGTAGCAGTTCCTCGACATCCGCAATCGGGAGTACCGGAGGCGCATCGACCACAACCCAGGCAAAGTTCCGGAGCGCCCAACTCATCAGTTCGCGCAGCGCGTCGGAGCGCAGGAGAGCGGATGGATTCTGCACGGGATATCCCTGACCGATGAAATACAGCGGAGCATCCCCAACGTGACGCACCGCTGAAGCAGAAGTGGCGCTTCCGTTAAGCACGCTCACGATGCTCTCGTCAGGATTGGCTCGTAGGTATTTCGCCTGGCTTGGGCGACGAAGATCCAGTTCCAGCAGCAGGGTATTGTGATTCGCCTCCGCCAGGGCCCAGGCAAGGTTGTGGGCGTTGAGGCTCTTGCCGTCTCCAGTGCCGGGGCTGGTGAGGAGCACCGATCCGCCATCAGGGCGGAGGTTGGCGAGGCGGCGCTGCATGAGGCGGAACTGTTCGGCGGCAAGGCCAGCAGGATCACACTCAAAAACAGAGGCTGCTGTCTCGGGCCGGGCAGGGTGCTCCAGCGGGGCGCGCGGAAGCTGCGGGATGCTGGACCATTGCAAAGGGGGCGTATGGGATGCCAGCAGATGGTTAACGCCGCGCCCTGTCGGGAGGTCCACGAGGATGGGAGTGCTGCGGAAGATATCAGGCTCCAACTCCTCTCGGAAGGATTCGCGGTGCGGTGTTTCCACTTTTCGACTGAGCGGCATCATTGTTTTCTCCCGTTGATGAACGATATGGCGAAGGCGTTGGGGCTCGTGCCGCCGAGCCGTGGAGTGAGGCCCAGCACAGGCATGCCGGGCAGAAGATCGCGCAATTCGGCTTCAGACTTGATGGAGGTGTCCAGAAGCTCGACGAAGAAGCCGGTGCCCATCCCGGCAGCGAATGCAAAGAGGAAGGAAGCGGTCAGCAGCGCAATGCGGTTGGGGCCGATGGGGGCGTCGGGCGGCCGCGCTGGATCGAGCAGCGTGAAGCTGCCGCCCTCCTGCCGGCGTTCAAGCTCCATCGCCATCTGGGCGGAGTAGGTTTTTTCCAGCAGCGAGCGGTAATGGTCCTTGGCGGTGTCGTAGTCGCGAAGCCGTTGCGCCATTTCCTGCTCGCGGATGGGTTCCGCATTCACGCGCGACTGGTAGTCGTTGATTTTGGCCTCGATCTGCTGCTGCTCCTTGACCAGGCGGGAGCGGTCGCTGGCAATCAACTCCAGGCGTGGGTCCATGGCAGAGGAGGGAGGAGCCTGTTTCGTGTTGAGAGAGGCAGTCTCGATCTTAGGAAGCTTCGCCAACTGGGCATCGAGCGATTTGACCTCCTCCTGCTTGGCTACGACATCGGGGAATTCGGCGGTGTAATGCTCGCGCAACTGGGCCAGATCGCGGTGCGCCTGCGCGTCGCGGGCGAACAACTGCTGGCGAGGCGAGAGCGAGGTGCTGGTCGGGCCTCCGTCGTATGTGGATGTGGGCTCGACCTTGGCGAGAAAAGCTTCGTGATCGAGGCGGTTTTGAGCGTCGATGTTGCCCTGGAGCTGGATCTGAAGCCGCGAGAGCGTCTGCATGTTCGCGTCCAACTGTTCGGGAAGCTCGCCGATATGCTGCAGCTTGTAGCTGCTGATCTGGGCCTCCAAATCATCGAGCTGCGACTTGGAGTCGGTGAGTTCGCGGGAGAGAAACTCGGTGGTGCCCTGCGCCTCCGCCGCGCGGTCATGGAGGTTGGAGACGATGAACAACTGCGCCAGCCGATTGGTGACCTGGGCCACCTCCCACGGCGACTCGCCCAGATAGGCGAGCGTGAAGGAGCTTGGGCCGTCCGAGCTCTGCTTCAACTCAATGGCGATGTGGTGGCGCATGATGTCGATCACCTGCTCGCGGCCCATGGTGCGGCGGAGCCCGGGGAAGAGGTTGAAGTCCTCGATGATGGACTCCAGCCGCGTGCTGCTCAGGACCTGCTGGCTGAGCGTGTTCAGCCATTCATTCGGGCTCATTGAGATGGCGTTGCTGACATACTTGTCCGACACGCGCTGCGGGTTGACGAGAATGCGGGTCTCGGCGCGGTAGACATCCGGCATATGCATGACGTAGGCGGCAGCCGCTGTGAAGACGACGAGTGCGACCGGGATCTCCAGCAGCAGGTGGCGCCGCAGCACGCCTGACCACTGCATGATGCGCTGTGCGATATTTTCACTAGTGGCTGTCATTGCTCACTCCATAGCTGCGAATGCGCGCAGGACGCTGCTCGCGCGACCAGGTGTAGGTGACCATGAAGAAGGTGCGGTTCAACTGCGACAGCGGCGGTCCCCCGGCGAAGTGGCGCACGGTGAGCGACAGATCGGCAATGCTGGAGAGACGACGGTCGAGTTCGCCGGAGACGAAGTAGCCGTGAAGATTCGGGTTGGTGGGCGTCGGGTTCGCCAGCAGATAACCCGCGTAGCCGGCATCCACAAGAGCCTGAACCCGACTGGGCCGCCCAAGGGAAAAGCCGCCAAAGTCCGTTTCCTCCCAGGTGGCTTCATTGATAAGCCCGTCGCTGGGTTGCCTCGCGCTGCCGAGGTACAGCTCCGCGTTGCGGACATTGCCGGTGGTGAGCGTGACGGCGTACTGATAGGTGATTCCCGTGCCGGTGCATGCCTTGGTGCCCCAGACAGGGCCTGCGCTTCCTTCGATGCGGGTGTAGCGCGCAAGCCGTGTTGATTCATTCAAGCCGAGCGAAGCGTTGGTGCAGTTGAGCGATTCGAAGTTCTGCTGCACGCCTTCGGCCTCCACTCCAAAGGACTGGCGGTCGGAAAATTGCTGCCGTATTCCGGTCGAAAGGCTGTACTGCTGATCGGATGTTCCATACGCGTAGTAGTGATGGAAGTAGCCGCCTGTCTTGATATCGAGCGTGCGCGACTCTGAGAGGCGATGCGCAACGCTGAACATGGCATGGTCGGTGAGGGTGTCGCCATTGAGGAAGGTGTAGCCGAGGAGATTCGGGTCAGAGACAACAGCCGAATCCAGGACGGCGCTGCTGATGCTGCCGATGGAGCGTGCAGCGTCGGACCCATATCCGTTCTCGACCAGGGCCGACCAACTGGTGCGGCGGCTCTTCTCGCCGGCGAGCGATGCGGTGGTGAGCTGATACTGTTCAAATCCGATTCCGGTTTGAATGGAGCGCGAGACCTTGGAGTCCTGCTGGAGGAGCAGAGCGAAGTGGGGCCGGTGGACAAGCAGGCCGCCATATCCCTCAAGCATCGTGAGTCCGCCTGAGAGGTCGGGTATGTCATCCACTGCGGTGTCGTATCCAGATCCGAGCGACACGGAGTAGAAGAACGTCCGCCCGCGCTCCTCCATCAGGACGGGGTCGCCACCGGGCACGGGTGCGACCGGCCGGGCGACAGGCCTGGTGGCCGCTGACGGAGCGCTGGCCAGTGCGGTTCCGGGAGCGATGGGCGAAACGGGCTGGGTGCGATCATCCGGGGCTGCCACGGTCTGCGGCGGAGCGGGCTGCGCATCTGCGCTCTGTGCGCGCGCCGATGCAAGGCTGAGCAGTGTGAGCGCGCCCGACGCGACCGCGAAGCTCAGGCGGAAGAATCCAAATGAGGTGATCATGGAACCACCACCGTATCGCCTGGCGTGAGCGGGAAATTGTGTCCCAATTCGCTTGAGCGGATGACCTTGTTGTAGTCGAATGCAATGCTCTGGCCGCGATTGCCGGCAGGGAGGATGCGGATCTTCTTGCGGGAGGCAAACTCGGTGAGGCCGCCGGCCTGGGCGATGAGCTGCAGGACATCCAGGGGGCCATTGAGCGGGTATGCTCCGGGGCGCGCGACTTCTCCGGTGATGTAAACCATGCGGCTGTGAATCTCAACGGCGGTGACGGTGACGCGCGGATGCACGACGATGGACTCAAGGCGCTGCTGCAGCAAATCCTCAATCTGGACAGGTGTGAGGCCTACGACGGTGAGTTCGCCGATGAGCGGTATGGAGATGTTTCCATCCGGGCGGACGGTGACAGTGGGGCTGAGCTCCTTCTCCTTCCACACGGAAATGCTGAGCACGTCCCCGCTACCGACGACGTAAGGCAAGGCCATTTTGCTTTCAGAGGGGAGCGGTGGCGTGGCGACGTTGGAGACGGCAGGATTCGGGCCGCCGACCTCAGTGCCCTGAGGAACATTCGCGGCAAGCGTCCGCTGTGCGCCTGCGAACTGCGGGTTGCCGCACAGGGCTGCCAGGATGATAGCGATTCCGATAATTCCAAGCCGCCTTGACATAAAAGCTGCTCCTTCAAGCTGCAAGGACAAGAGCAATTGACGCACCAAACCATGCGTAAAAAATATTGGGCATTCGCAGCGCAATGCAATGCGCGTGGCATGGTTTGCAACAACGGCATGTGCAATTGCTTGCATATTGCTTCCTAAGTATGTGCAGCAAGTGAGCGATAGACATTGATTGTGCGATCCGCTATCTCAGCCCACCCTGTGTAGCGGAGACTGTTGCGCTCCGCACCACGGACAAGTCGCGCATAGATGCCATCGGCATTTGCAGGCGCTGGCGCGGCGGTGCGATGCGTACAGATCGAGTCCGTGCGCATCGAGCTCCAGTCTGTGCGGCTCCAGTCAAGGAGAAGAGTCTGCAGCGAATCGGCAAGCGCCGCAGGGTCTTCGGGCTTCACAAGCAGGGCGTTGTCTCCGTCAACGAGATAGTCCTGAAAAGGGGCGAGGCGCGAGGCGACGATGGGCCTGGCGTAGCTGAGTCCGGTGAGGAGTGCGCCACTGGTGGTAATGGAGCGATAGGGATAAACGAGAATGTCCGCAGCGGTGAAGTAGGCGGGCAGATCGCCGGTGGAAATGTAGCGAAGATCGGCGCGCACACTGTCGCCCGCCTCTGCCGCAGCGCGGCGCACCTCGGCTTCGAGGGCGCGGGGGCCGTTGCCGGCGATCAGCAGCAGAGGCTTCGGGCCTGCTGTGGGATTCCAGCGGGCAAGGCAGATTCTCCAGGCACGCAGGAGCACGTCAAGGCCCTTGTATTCGGCAAGCACTCCCTGACACAGCACGATAGGGCGATCAGATGGCAACTGGAGGCGTTCGCGCGCAGCCAGGAGATCGTGCCGCGCGGGCAGGCACTGCGGAGCGAAGAGCGGGCCGTGCGGGATGATGGAGATGCGACGTTCCGGGATATCAAAGTCCTGCGCGAGGCGATGCGCGGCAGACCAGGAGTGGCACACCAAATGATCGACGCGGCGGTACAGGTCAGCGTATGTGCTGCGAAGAAGCTCGCCTGTGCCATGCGGCAGCAGATTGTGAACGGTGTGAACGACTGGTATGCCAATGCTCTGCGCCGCATCGATCAAGGAGAAGTCCCAGCGGAGGCCGTGATTGAGCATGGGCATCTGCTGGAAGTGGAGGATCTGCGGGAGCGGCCCCTTGCGATCTCGCAGCGATAGGATCAGGGCGCGCGTATTGAGCAGTATCTCGGCGATTCGCAGGGCGCGCCGGAGGGGCAGGGGACCGCTCTGCATGTATCCCAAAAGGTGCACCGGGCCCGCATCCGGCTGGAGTCTGAGGCTGCGGAAATAGGCAGGCTCCCGCAGGAAAGCGCCGCTGACGAGACGCACCGTTGAGCCGGCCCGGCTCAGAGATTGCGCGAGCGCCGCCGTGTACCAGGGCGTAAAGCTGAAACTGTCGATCAGCCAGACAGATGGCGCCCCCGGGGCTGACTGCGCCGCGGTGGGCAGACCAAGGTCGAATTCTTCGGTCATCGAATTCATCTGCGTCCTGTTCATCCGGGTCATGGAATTCATAGGGATCATCTGGAACCTCCGGAAGCTCAGGCGACCCGGGTTGGCGCAGGCATCGCGACGAAGACGCCGCAGAGATCCTGGTAGACATCGAAACAGGCGCGAGCCATCACGCTGGCGTCGAAGCTCTCCGCTACGTGGGCAGATGCGGCAGCTGCGAAACGGGATCGCAGGCCGGGATTTTTCAGAAGCAGAAGGATGCCCTCGGCAAGCGCATCCGGATCATCTGGCGGCACCAGAACGCCAGCCTCTCCGTCGCGAAGGAGAGCGGGAATCGACCCGACGGCAGAAGCAACGATGGGTCTGGATGCGGCCATCGCTTCAAGAATGGCCAGAGGCATGCCATCCATGCGCGACGGATGCGCGACGAGCGTGCATGTGGCGAGAAAGGCGGCGGTATCTGCGCAGAAGCCGGGCAGATGGAGCTGATCCGCAACCCCAAGCTCCTCGGCAAGAGCAAGAAGCCTTTCCCGCTCCGGACCTTCGCCGGCGACAACGCACTGCAGTTGGGGGTGCTGCTGTCGAATGCGCGGCAAGGCGCGCACCAGCACATCGATGCCTTTCTCCGTCTGCAGGCGCGAGAGAGCGCCAAGCACAAGAGTTTCTTCGGTGGAAGGCTGCGCTGCTGCGCGCCGGTACTTCACGGTGTCGATGCCGTTAGGGATGATGCGCAGCCTGGTGGAGTCGTCAAACCCCTCCTGCTCAAGAATTTCCGCAACGGTGTCCGAGACCGCGATCACACGGTCAAAACGATGCAGCAGAAGCTTGTCGAGCGCTGCATAGCGATGGAGCGAGGCGTTGCGGTTGGTCCAGTTGTGGCAGGTGGCGATGAGACGGCAGCCTGCCAGTCGTGCCGCCAGCAGGCCGTAGAGGTTGGCTTTGTAGCCGTGAGTATGCAGAACATCGATTTCTGAATTGCGCAGGTAGAGAGCGAGGCGGGCGACGGCGATTGGATCGAAACGGCCGGAGCAAGGCAGATCCCAGACGGGGACGCCGCCCTCTTTCGCCGCGCGCAAGAAATCCTTCTGCTGCGGACGCGACGCATTGAAGAGGCCGATGGTGGCGTCGCAACCCATCCCTTCAAGACAGGAAGAGAGAAGAACCACCACGCCCTCAGCGCCGTAGAAGCCGTTGCTTGAGATGAGCTGCAGAACACGCATGGGATTCCCTCCTAGAGAAGGACTGTTGGCTCTTCGGCGCTTTGCACAGGGGAACGAAGCAGGCGACGCCAGAGAGCCTGGTATCCAACATCGCCGACAAGCCGCTTGAGGGCCTGCTTTGCCTGGTACTCCGTCCGCAGATGCGCTGTGGCAAGCCAGTTGCCGGCGGCGTAGCTGGCGAGTGTGTTGAGAGCCATGCGGCGTCGGACGATCAGTCTCCCTACGATGGTGAGCAGCCCTTGCGGCTCCGCAAGGTCCTGTGCGGGAGCAGGGCCGGGCTGCGAGGTGTAGAGCTGGCTGTAACCTGCGGCGAGGCAGGCCGAAGCTACGGCTGCGTTCCATCGGCCGCCGGGCACGGAGATGGATTGAACGACGCATCCAAGCTGGTCTTCGAGGGTCTTGCGCGATCTGACAAGCTCCGCCTCCAGTGCGGCTGGCGGGCAATGCGTGAGAAGACTGTGAGTCTGCCCGTGCGAGCCGATGCTGTGGCCGGAGCGCACGAGCGCATGGATGTCGCTCCAGGAAGCCGTCTGCGGCCGTACGCCGACCCAGCCTGCAGGCACAAAGAAGATGCCAGTCATTCCAGCCTGCTCCAGAAGTGGCGCGGCCAGCTCGACCTGGGAGCGATGCGCATCGTCGAAGGTGATCTCCAACTCATGATTCGTCTGCATGGCAGCGGTTCGCACTGCGGCGAGCTGCTCTGCGAAGCGCTCTGGCGCAAGCTGGTAGACGTCGCGCGAGTCACTCTGCGAGAACTCATGGTAGCCAAGCACGCGGCGGTCCAGCGGTCTGCGATGGACGGGAGCGTGCGGCATGGAGTGGCTGGTCATAAGGAGGGCTGTTCCGTTTTGCCTGGAACCATGCGGGTGCGCGGTGGTGGCGGGGCGGGCGCTCTGCGCGAGAGCCGCTGCAGAAGCTCCGCTACCACGAAGAGGCCAGCGGAGAGGACGAGCAGCGTGAGCGACGGCCATTCTGAAAGAAGGTGCTCCGCTTGAGCAAGCAGAGACAGGGAGATGGCGCTTGTCAGATAGGAAGACATGGAACTCCTTCATGAGGCAAAGCCGCGTGGAGCGCGGGAAAAGAGGTGGTGGCTGCGGTTGGAGCTATTCCGGCAACGACGGGTGGAATATCGCGCATGAGCTGCTCGCAGGCGGCCTGCGCCAGCATGGTCATGACGTTGTTGTTGAGCGTGTTGTTCAGAATCTGCGCGGTGTTGGCAAGATAGACGCCGGGCACCGGAGTTGCCACAGGAGGGGCGATTCGCGAGTAGCCGAGAGTGGGAACCGGCTGGACTGCGCGCTCCCGAAAGACGAATTGAGCCTCGATGTGCTCGTCCTTGAGATCGGGATGGATGCGTCGAAGCTGGGGCGAGAAATATCCCCACACATCGGCATCGCTTGCATTGAAGAGCGGATCGTCGCTCATCGTGTAGCGCGGGAGATAGACGAGGTGGAAGCCTGCGGTTTCTCTTTGGCGGTCGATGAGATTGGTCATTTCAATGATGCCGGTGAAGGGGCACTGCTCTGTGATGTTGGTGACGTAGAAGGGGCTGAGGCGGCGGCGCAGCAGGAGCACGCAGCAGATGAGACCGAGGTAGCGTGGCTCCGCGAGTCGCTCCATGTACGCTGCATTGCCGGTCTCCAGGCAGGCGGAGACAGCGCGATTGGGCAGTGTGAGAACTGCGCCGTCAAAGCGCATGGCTTCCTCGGCGCTGGAGATTGCAACCTGACTGTAGGCGGGATCGAAATCAGAGGGCACCGAGCGGACGGAGCGAATGCTCACTCCAGTGCGGATGCAGCCTCCCAGCTCCGCCACGCGTTGTTGCAGGCGCGCAAAGACGGCTCCATAGCCGCCATGCACATAGCCAAGTTTTTCCTGCTTCTCCGGACCTTTCTCGCGGGTGGAGTAAAGGCGGCGGAGAGTTCCCCAGAGAAAGGCTGCTGACGCCTGGTGGCGCATCTCGCCGAGCTTGCATCGAAAGAGCGGCTCCCACATTTCGCGATAGACGCGGGCTCCGAAGAGACGGCGTGTCCATGCCTCCAGAGGAATCTCTTCCAGACGGTCCCCGTTGCGGATGTGCGCAGCGTAAAGCGTTGCGAGTCCGAGGCGCAGCTTGTCGATGGGCGAGAGATGCGGGAAGCGGAGAAGATCCCGCGGACTGGTCATTGGATAAAGGCGGCCGTGGGAAAAGAAGCCGACCTCGGTCGCAGTCCAGCAGAGCTGGTCGCTGAGGCCGAGCTCGGCAAGCAGACCAAGCAGAGCTTGATCGGACGTGAGGATGCAGTGGTAAAACCTGTCCCAGAAGAAGGGGCCGAAGTTCTGGCTTGCAGTGAGGCCGCCGAGACTGGGCTGCGACTCAAGCACCGTGACACGGTAGCCGGCCTGAAGCAGGCGCAGGGCGCAGACCATGCCGGTGAAGCCGCCGCCGATGACAGCGATGCGACTGGCATCGTGAGCCGTGGATGTTTTGTCATTCGCGATGGAGATGCGTTCCATACTCAGAAGCTCCGGGCTACGCAGGCCGCGCCGATGGCGATGATGCCCACGGCGAGCCAGTGCAGACGTGAGACGCGCTCCCTGAGGAGCCATGCGGCCAGAGCCGTGACCAGCACGTAGCCGAGGCCGAGCAACGGGTAGGCATAGGAAATATCAAGGTGCGACAGAGCGACAATCCAAAGCGCCGTGGCGACCGTGAAGCTGGCGGCCCACAGCAGCACCCAGGGCGAAAGAGCTGTGCGCGCAAGGCTTGCGCCGGGCCGACGCGTGTTGGCTCCATGCTTGAGAGCGATCTGCGCGCACGAGCCGAGCACGATGCTGCCGGAAAGGGCAAGCCATGAATGGAGGAGGGGATTTGCAAGGAGTCTGCCCGGATTTGCGACGAGGATGAGCATAGAATCTTCCGCGCTTAGGCGGTCTCCGGGTGGGGTGCGACGCGCGCGAGCAGCACGATGCCGACGGACATGATGCCGATGCCAATCCATCGTCCGGCGAGGAGCGGTTCGTGCAACAGGAAATGGCCGCAGAGCGCGATCAGGATGTAGTTGAGCGAGGCCAAGGGGTAGAGGTAGCTGATGTTGCTGCGGGAGATGGCCGCGATCCACAGGAGCGTGCCAACGCCGTAGATCACGAGTCCGCCAGCCACGCCGAGCGTGAGTGGAGCAGGGAGCGCATGGGGCGACCAGCTCCAAAGCCCCTGCGATTTTCCCAGGCCAAGCTTGATGATGACCTGGCCGGCGGTGGCGAAGAGCACCGACCCGGCGACCAGGGCCTCAGCTGTCGAAGTGTCTCGTTGAGCTTCCATCGATCTCCTCAGTCTCCTTGCTCCCGGTGGAGGATGCGCAGCTAGCGCCCCCCAAGGGCAATGCGTTGCGGCATCTGCAAAGGAACGGCGGTCCAACGGCGGGCTGCAGGCGAGTCGACGCTGGAACCGGAGCCGGGCTTGCTGGAAAGCAGAGACACGGGGACGCCGTCCATATCGAGCGAGCGCTGCGCAGCGTCGAGAATGCGCACCACGCGCAATCCGTCCTGAGCGTCGCTGCGCGGCTGGACGCGGCGATCCACGCAATCGAGGAAGTGCTGGAACTCAAGCTTGAGCGGCTCGGCGGTGGAGATGCGGGGGATGTGGATATCCCCGAAGCGGACCTGGATTGTCTCCCCGTAGGAGAAGGTGGGCGGAGCCTCTGCGCAACTATCGTAGATGCGCAGCTTCTCAGACGCGACGGCGTCGTCGAAGACGACCATCTTCTTGCTGCCGACGATGGTGGTGCTGCGCACCTTGTGCGGATCGAGCCACGAGATGTGGATGTGGGCCATCACGCGATTGCTGAAGTAGAGGCTGAGGAAGACCACATCCTCGATGCCGTCCTGAATAAAGCTCTGGCCGCGCGCGCTGACGTCGATGGGACTGCTGCCGAGCATGTACAGGATCTGGGAGATGTCGTGCGGAGCGAAGCTCCAAAGAGCGTTCTCGTCTCCGCGGATGCGGCCCAGGTTCACGCGTTGCGTGTAGATGTAATAGATGTC
>JAJZHR010000292.1 GCA_021810815.1 Acidobacteriota bacterium
GGTGGCGCGCTCCAGCAGCGTGGCCACGTCGCCCATGCCCATGATGCGGCTGACGATGCGGTCGGGGTGGAAGGGCTCGAACGCGTCCGGCTTTTCGCCCGTGGCGAGGAACTTGATGGGTTGGCCGGTGACCTGGCGAATGGAGAGGGCAGCTCCGCCGCGCGCGTCGCCGTCCATCTTGGTCAGCACCACGCCGGTCAGGCCCAGCCGCTTGTGGAACTCGTCGGCCGAGCGCACAGCGTCCTGTCCGGTCATGGCGTCGGCGACGAAGAGGATTTCGCTGGGGTTCAGCAGCGACTTCAGCCGCTGCATCTCGTCCATCAGTGCTTCGTCCAGGTGGAGTCGGCCTGCGGTATCCACAATCAGAATGTCGCAGCCGGAGTTGACGGCGGCGCGGCGCGCTTCCTTGGCCAGACGCACGACCAGGTTGGAGTCGGCTCGCTCGCCCTGCTGATCGCCTTCGTAGATATGGGCCTTGATGGAGGTGGCGACCACGCGAAGCTGCTCGCGGGCGGCAGGGCGGTAGACGTCCACCGATACCAGCATGGGGCGATGTCCGCCCTTCTGCAGCCATGCCGCCAGCTTGCCGGAGGTGGTCGTTTTGCCAGCGCCCTGCAGTCCGGCCATCAGGATGACCGTGGGCGGCTGCGAGGAGAACTTGAAGCGCGCCGTGTCCTTGCCGAGCAGAGCGATCAACTCGTCGGAGATGATCTTGATGATCTGTTCGCTGGGAGAGAGCGACGTCGCCACCTGCTGGCCAATGGCTTTTTCGCGGATGTGGTCGATCAGATCCTTCACCACGTTCAGGTTGACGTCTGCCTCAAGCAGGGCGAGGCGAATCTCTCGGAGCGCGTCCGCGATGTTCTCTTCGGTGATGGTGCCCTGGCCGCGAAGGTTCTTGAAGGCGCGCTGCAGTTTGTCGGAAAGGTTTTCAAACATAGGTTTGCCTCCAGTTTACCAGTGCCGGTGGAATTGGCCCGCGCGGCTTATTAAGGCCGGGATGTTCCCGGGATGTTCCACGGCGACTCGCATCATCTGGAGGCTCGAAGCTGTTGAGTTGGAGATTTCCTAAAGGATGCGCGCTGTCAGGACGACTCCGGCGCGCCCATCGTGCAGGCGGATGGGGAAGGCAACCACGCTCCATACGGAGTTTTCCTTCTGCAGAGGAAGGCTGAGCAGGCCCTTGCGTGTGCGGTCGATGTAGGTCTCCCTGGTTTCGGCCACGGTCCGCAGAATGTCTCTCCATCCGCGCATGAAGTTTGGGAGTTCGGTGAACATGTTGCGCCCTGGGAACCATTCGCGCGGGTGGCCGATCAGGCGGGCGGCGGACTCGTTGACATACAGCCACAGGCCGTCGCCGTCGAGGATCTGGAGCATCACGTCCGCGCCCAGCGCCATGCTGATGCGGGAGTAGAAGAAGTCGCGCGCGTCCACAACCACCGGGCTGCCGCGGCGCTTGGCTTCCAGGCTGCGCAGGGCGGCGAGCAGGTCGTCCACGGAGCTGTAGCCTTTGAGCAGATGCATGTCCTCGACGCCTCCGAATCGTTGTTCGAGCGTTGCGGAGAGGATGATGATGGGCACCTCCGGCCGACGCTCCCTCAGCGTGGCGGCCACTGCGGTGCCAAACTGGCCGTGGCCGAGGTGGTAGTCGAGCACGGCGACGTCGATGGAGTCCAACTCCTCATTGGCCTCTTCAATGGTGGCTGTGGGAACCGCTTCGTAGCCGTGCTGGCGCAGGATGGTGGAGCGCAGCAGAAGGTTGTCCGGCTCATCGTCCAGTAGGAGGACGCGAATCGACGGTGGAGCAGGAAATGGCATGGTCAACACGCTGGCGGCCTTGCTTTGATCGGGGGAATCCACCGGTGGTTCGAAGTTGCTCATAGGTTGTTTCCTGGTGAAGCCAAAGCAAGAAGTGATCGAGCGAAAGGCTGCCGGAGCAGGCACCCTGTGTGAACATCTACGAATCTGTGAAGGTCTTCAAGTTCGCGATGGCTTCAGGTCTCGTGCTGGACTGCGGTTTTCGCGCTGGACTCAGCGGTTTAAGCCTCTCAAGTATGCGACATAGGCGGCACAGTCGAGGCTATTTCCCCTTGGTGCGCAGACCAAGCCATCCAATTATTAGACCTCATGGGATCTTCGCTAGCACAACAGATGAGTTGGATGCGAAAGAGCCGCAGCGTGTTGTGAGCGATTTTGCCGGTTCCGATGGCGAATGGCGAAAATGCGGATTCCCGCCATCCAACCCCTTCATCTTCAAGCTACGGGATTCTCAGTTGCTTTGCGGAACCCGGCGATCTTTCGCTGGGAAGGCACTGCGAGGCAGAGTTGCGGGTTTTGAACCAGAGCGGAATGGGGTAGACTTCGCCCATGCGCGTCTTCGGGATTGATTGTGGCACGGAATTCACCGGTTTTGGCTGCGTGGAGATGGATCACTCCGCCCGCGAGCCGAAGCTGGTGCGGCTGACGCACGGCGCGATCCGGCTGAACAAGAAGGAGAGCACCGCTCTGCGGCTGCTGCAGGCGCACCGCGAGCTTTGCTCCCTGATTGCGCAGTGGGAGCCGGATGTGGTTGCCATTGAAGAGGTTTTCTACTCGGTGAATCCGAAATCCGCGCTCAAGCTGGGCCAGGTGCGCGGCATCGCAATTCTTGCTGCGGCGCAGTGCGGCCTCAGCATCGCCGAGTACGCTCCGCTGTCGATCAAGTCCAGCGTGGTGGGCTACGGCCTGGCGAAGAAGGAGCAGGTGCAGTTCATGGTGGCGCGGCTGCTGGAGATGGACAGCATTCCTGAGCCAGCCGACGCCGCCGACGCTCTGGCCATCTGCATCTGCCACATCCACACGGCGCAGACGCTGGCGCAGCAGGGCGTTGGGAGGTAGCGGCTTGATTGGGATCGCGCGCCTCCCGGCGGGAGTCTAAGATTACGAATACGCGCCCTGTTTGCTCCTTTTTGCGCCAGGACGCTGGAGGGAATTGCCGTGACTGCTCGCCGTTTCAACTGCGCCATCCCCGCCTTTCTGGCGATGCTGGGCAGCATTGTCCTGATCTCCTCTGCCTTCGCGCAGATGGCCACTTCGCAGCCAGAACCAGACCCGCAGGATCAAGGGGCCGGCGCGCAGCAGCGCCAGCGCATCGTCCGGTTGAGCTATGTGGAGGGCAGCGTCCGCATTCTACAGGGCGACTCGACCGAGTTCAGCCAGGCAAAGCAGAATATGCCGCTGGTGGAAGGCACACGCGTGGACACGGGCGACGATGGCCGCGCCGAGCTGGAGTTCGAGGACGGCAGCCTGGTGCGGCTTGCGCCGGACAGCTCTGTGACCCTGGACCAGTTGGTGCGGCAGGAGGGCGTGTATATCTCCGCCGTCCACCTGGTGAGCGGCCTCACCTATCTGGAGCTCCGCGCCTCGCGCCGCTACAGCTTCCTCATCACGTATGCCGACGGCGAGTTCAGCCCGGTGCAGAACTCCACCGTGCGCGTGAATCTGGACCTTCAGCCCGCCGATCTGGCTGTTCTGGACGGCGATATTCGCGTGGACAAGCCGGACGCCTACAACGTCGAGGTGCGGCAGGGAGAGAGCCTGCAGAGCGACGCTGCCGATCCATCGCGCTACTTCCTCTCGCAGACCATTGCGGCAGACTCCTGGGACGCGTGGAACGATGACCGCGATCAGGCGCTGCTGGCGCAGGCGGCAGACACCACAAGCGCGCGCGACCAGTACGCCGGCGACGTTGGCTACGGATGGTCGGAGCTGGACGCCTACGGCAACTGGTACCCGGTGCCGGGATACGGGCTGATGTGGCAGCCTTCGGGCTACGGCGACAATTTTGATCCGTACGGCAACGGCGCATGGGCCGACTATCCGACCTACGGCTATGTGTGGGTATCGGCCTACCCGTGGGGGTGGACGCCGTTCCAGTGCGGCAACTGGTCCTACGCGGGCGGCTTCGGCTGGGGATGGATGCCAAACACCGGCTGCGGCAGCTACGCTGGCGGATGGGGCAACGGATTCTATGGAGGGTTCCGTGGCCGGCAGGACGGCGACGACGACCATGATCGGGGCCACCACAACAATGTGAAAGATCCTCCCAGCGGCTACCGGCCGCCGCGCCGCCCCGTCCTGATTGCGGGGCACGAGCAGGACGGCTCCGGCAATCTGACCTCTGGACGTCCGCCGAAGATTATTCCTGTTGGACGCGAAGGCCTTCGCCCGGGGGCGGCTCCGGTGCGTGCGGGCGGAGTTTCTCCCACGCGCCAGCCGGTGGTCTATCAGGGCAGGGCCATCACGCCGCTGCGCCCGGTCGCGAAGTCTCCGGTCATGACCACGGGCATTC
>JAJZHR010000293.1 GCA_021810815.1 Acidobacteriota bacterium
TCCGAAGTCGGTCAGGTTGCGGACGCGGCCCTCGACGATGGCTCCCGTCGGGTACTTGTCCTCAAGCTGCTCCCATGGGTTCTCCTGGAGCTGCTTCATGCCGAGCGAAATGCGGCGATCCACCGGATTCACGGCGAGAACGACCGTCTCCACCTCGTCCCCGGGCTTCACCATCTTCGACGGGTGCTTCATGCGCTTGGACCAGGACATCTCCGAAACGTGGACCAGGCCTTCGATGCCCTGCTCCAGCTCGATGAACGATCCATAGTCCGTCACCGAAAGAACGCGGCCGCGAACGCGCGCGCCAATCGGGTAGCGCTCGATGGCGTCGAGCCATGGGTCCGGCGTAAGCTGCTTGAATCCGAGCGAGACGCGCTGCTTCTCGCGGTCGAACTTCAGCACCTTCACCTGGATCTCATCGGCGACGTTGACCAGGTCGCGCGGATGCGTCAGGCGTCCCCAGGACATGTCGGTGATGTGCAGCAGGCCGTCCAGGCCGCCGAGATCGACAAACGCGCCGTAGTCGGTGAGGTTCTTCACCGTGCCGGTCAGCACAGCTCCCTCTTCCAGGCTGGCCAGCGTCTCTTCGCGCTTGCCAAGCTGGCTCTCCTCGAGCATCTCCTTGCGAGAGACGACGACGTTGCCGCGCTTCTTGTTCAGCTTGATGACGCGGACTTCCAGCTCCTGGCCGATGTAGCCGTCCAGGTTGCGCACCGGGCGCACCTCGACCTGCGATCCGGGAAGGAATGCCTTGATGCCGATGTCCACCGTCAGGCCGCCCTTGACGCGGCCAAGGACCATGCCCTTCACCGGCGTCTTGTCGTTGGCTGCCTTCTCGATGACGTCCCACACCTTGTGCCGCTGCGCCTTCTCGTAGCTCACCAGAAGGCCGTCCGGGGTCTCGCGCTCGATCACCACTTCGACCGTGTCGCCCGCCTTCAGCTTCGGCTGGCCGGCGTGGTCCAGGATCTGCTCGAGAGGGATGATGCCCTCGGACTTCTGCCCTACATCGACAATCACGTGCTTGTCGGTCAGCTTGACCACAGTGCCCGTGACGATATTCTCGTCATAGCTCTGCGATGCGGACTCAGCCGCCTGCTCCCGGTCGAACGACTCGAGCGCCTTGGCGAAGTCTTCCATGCTGGCTTCGTCATACTCGGGATCGTCGGCAGAGGCAGCTTCCGGCTCGGAAAAGGCGTGCAAGGTTGGCACCGGCTGATCCTGATGCTGAGCGCTTGCCTGCTGGTTCTGGCTCGCCTGGATGGCATCGTGATCGTGGCTGATGGGAGTGGATTCGGTTGACGGGTCGGCTGTGGCCGCCGTCGCTTCAAGCGTCGGGGTTTCCAATTCGGTGGTCAGGGGTTTGCTCTCGGTTTGTTCAGGATTGAGGACGTCTGGCATTTTGGTGCTTGCTCCGGGGGTCGAAACGGCGCTGCCTTTGCTGCTCCATGCCTGCCTGCGTGCTGCGCGGATCATTTCGCGCGTCATGCTGGCTGCATCTGCGGCGCACCCTGCCGTTGTCATGCTTCTTGGGGACGGCGGAACGCGGGCGCATGCGCTCTTCATGGGCAGCTGTGCTTGCGTACGACGGAACGAATCCGGCGACACCCGATCATTCTTGCTGGTTCCGGGGCGATGCTGAATTCGAAGGTCTCGATCACAGAAGACCGGCAATGCAGATTGCTGAAGAGCGGGCTTTTTGAGCTTGCTGCGTTGACTCCCAGAACGCAAAGGCTCAACTCAAACTATACCAACCGCAGAAAATCAGGTCAAACCCCGATGCACCGCGGATAGGGCATCCCCTCCCCGAAACAGGACGCATTTTCGCAACAGTACCGCTTTTCACGAACCTTTCAAGAGAGCACGCCTGTCCATCCGATCGCAGGAAGCCTCTGAAGATCGCGTGAAGAGGCGACGTGGAGCATTCAGACACGCCAGTTGCGCAGCGGTGGCTCCACTCCGGGCCGTAGGCCGAATTCTCGGATACTCCGCCTCCTATTGCCTCCGCCTCGGATTCCGCCCACGACCTGGAAAACCAGCCAGCAACAGGACGAAATGCGCCACGGGAGAGGTTGCAATCACACTCCTACACCGCAGGCGCAGCCTCCGCAGCGGGCTCGATCTGCTTCGGCTTCTCCATCAGAGCGATGATCCGCTCGAACAGCTTGTTGCGCATGTCGTAGCGGTCCGTCGCCCGCGTCACGTAGCGGATGATGATGTCGATGCCGCTGGAGCCTGGCCGCATGTCCACCGCCGGCACCGCGCTGAACTGGCTCATATTGTTCTGCCGCGTGGCCTGCTTCCACTCCGACTCCGCCTGCCGCGCGTCCTTGTCCGTCACCTCCAGCACCGCCTTGTGGATGGCCTCGATGATGCCGTACGTGTCCTTGTTCGACGGAATGCTCACCTTGATCTCGTCCCACATCCACTGCCCTGTCGTCGAAAAATTGAAGTACTGCCCGCTGATGGCGAAGTTGTTGATGAACGTGACGCGCCGACCCGTCGGGTGGCCCTTGTCCGTCCAGTTCCCTGTCTCCAGCATGGCCGTGCGCAGCAGCCCGATCTCCACCACCTCTCCGCCCACGCCGTTGATCTCCACCCAGTCGCCCACCCGGATGCCGTTCTTCCCCATCAGCACGAACCATCCCACAAACGCGAGAATGAACGGCTGCATCACGAACGTGAGGCCCGCCGTCGCCAGCCCAAGGATGGTCGGCATCTGCCGAGGCACGCCGAACACCACCAGCAGCACCATGCCCAGCCCCGCCAGTTGCACCCCCAGCTCCACAATCGTCTGCAGCGTCGCTGCGCGGCGGCGATCCAGCGTCGGCCGGCTCAGCAGGTTGCGCACCCCCATGTTGATCAGCATCACCGCCAACACGATGAAGGCGATCAGCGACAGAGACTCCATCACCAGGTGCTCTGCGATGCGGTGCTGCAGCATCACCTGCGCCGACCACTTCGCGTACACATCCGCCAGTTGCTGCTGCGTCTCGATGCGGTCGTCGTAGATGGACAGGATCTGCCCCTGCTGCGACCTCAGCTTCAGCGCCGCCAGCTTCCCTCCGGCGATCTGCAGCGGCGTCGCCGCGGCGGCCGCCTCCGTCGCATCCGCCTGCGACTCCAGCTTGTCGTACTCCGCGGTCAGGCTGGCCACATCCGCCTGCGCCTGATGCATCGCCTGCTGTAGAAGAGCATGACGCGCCCGCTGCGCCGACCAGGCATGAAGCCGCTGCAGCAGCGTCGCGTAGTTGGCCGAGGACACCACCGCAGGCTGCCCCTGCTGGTTGCCGACCTGAGCGTCGTACTTCGTCATCTGCGCTTCGTGCGCCGCCAGCTCCTGCTGGATCGTTCCGCGCTGGTCGCCGGAGACGCGCGCAAGCTCCCTCTGCGCGTCCTCCAGCTCATCCTGGTCCAGATCCAACTGCGCCTTCACCACATCGATATCGTCGCTCGCAGCCGCCTTGCCCGCCGTCTTCGCCGCCTTCGTCAGAGCGTCCAGATTGGCCTGGTCCTGCTGCACCATCTGCTGCAGTTGCGCCGCCTTCTGCGAAACCACCAG
Organism: Acidobacteriota bacterium; assembly: GCA_021810815.1. GTDB lineage: Bacteria > Acidobacteriota > Terriglobia > Terriglobales > Acidobacteriaceae > JAJZHR01. The sequence goes on from JAJZHR010000293.1 coordinate 3,563, forward strand.
AGCCTTGCCCGCCAGCTTGCTGCTCGCGTTCTGCAAGCCCGCCAGCCGCAGCGCAGCGGCGAACGACTGGTCCACCTCATGGTCGGCCAGACGCTCCGCCTCGCGGGCGTAATTGATCTCCTCAGACGAAACCGCCAGCGCGGCCAGCGCCTCCGCCGTCTCCCACGGTCGCAGGTTCACCAGCGAATGTCCCGCCCGGTTCGCCCGCAGAAAACTCAAATCCGCCATCGAGTCGCGCGTCATCCACGCAAACACCAGGCAAACCACCAGCACAGCAGCCATGCCCAGCACGAGGAGCATGCGCACGCCGCTCAGCATCTGCCGCAGCCGCGCCTGGGCGCGCACAGAAGCCCGCTCCTTGATGGCAGTGGCAGGTTGCGAAGCGGGAGACAAGTCGGGCTGATTCGGCTTTGAAGACATATTGGGGGATTCCTATTTGAGAGATTCCTATGTTGGAGATTCCTGCGTGGTGAGGGATGACGGCGCTGTTGGGTCTCCCCCTCCTGGCGATTCCCTGCTGGGCGATTCTCTGCTTTTCTGGATTTCCGGGCCACTTGCTGGCAAGTCTCATTCTTGCACGCTCGCCCGCGCCGCAACTGCGATTCCGCCACGGAAGACGCGGCGGTCAGCGCGCCTCAACCGAACCCAAACCGCAGCGCGACCCCGGCAACCAGCGGGCCGCAGCGGCCAGCGATTGAGCAACCCCATGCTTTTGAAGGGGAAAAGAGAAAGCTCTGAAGGCAAAATGAAAAAAGAAAAATGCTCG
>JAJZHR010000294.1 GCA_021810815.1 Acidobacteriota bacterium
GGCGTCATCGGAATGACCGACCTCGCGCTGGATACCCAATTGACCGAGGAGCAGCGAGATTACCTGGAAACAGTGAAGCTGTCGGCCGACTCCCTCCTGAACGTGATCAACGACATCCTGGACTTCTCCAAAATCGAGGCTGGAAGAGTCGACCTGGAGGCTGTCGAGTTCAACCTGAGGGACTGCGTCGATACCACGTTGAAGACGCTCGCCCTTCGCGCTGGAGAGAGCGGTCTGGAACTACTTTGCGACATCGCACACGATGTTCCCGAGGTGGTTCGCGGCGACGCGACGCACCTGCGGCAGATTCTATACAACCTTCTGGGCAATGCGATCAAATTCACCGCCGAGGGCGAAGTCGCGCTGAGGCTGGAGGTCGAGGAAGCGGTGGGCACGGAGCTAAAACTGCGCTTCTCTGTCTCCGACACAGGGATCGGCATTCCGGCCGAGAAGCAAAAAATCATCTTCGACCCCTTCATGCAGGCCGACGCATCGACCACCCGCCAGTACGGCGGAACGGGGCTAGGGCTCACCATCACATCGAGGCTGGTCCGCATGATGGGAGGCGAAATCCGGGTGGAAAGCAAGCCCGGCAAAGGCAGCACCTTCCACTTCACCATCCAGGTTGAAATCGCGGAGAAAGAGAGCTTGGCGATCGTCACCCCCTCGCTCGGCATCCTCAGCGGAACACGCGTCCTGGTGGTCGATGACAACCAGACCAATCGCCGCATTCTGAACGGGATGCTGTCCCACTGGAACATGCGCGTCACGGCCGTCGAGAGCGGTGAGCGAGGCCTGGCGGAGCTGTCTCTTGCCCAGGCGTCTGCCGATCCTTACACCCTCATCCTCTCGGATATGCACATGCCGAGGATGGATGGCTTCGGCTTTGCCGAGCGCATCCACGCGCTGCCAGAGCATTCCAGTTGCGCCATCATCATGCTCACCTCGGCGGGGCATCGCGGCGACGCCGCGCGCTGTCGCGAGCTTAAACTCGCAGCCTACCTGATGAAGCCGGTGCGGCAATCCGAGCTTCGCGAGACCATCGCGCGACATCTCGGAGCACTGGACCGCGCGCCAGCCGCTTCGTTGGAGCGCGCGTCGGCGCGTACCGACGGCGACCCCGCCATCAGCCTCCGCGTGCTGCTCGCGGAAGACAATCTGGTGAACCAGAAGGTCGCACGGCGTCTGCTGGAAAAGCGCGGGCACACAGTCGAACTCGCGTTGAACGGGCGCCAGGCCATCGACGCCCTCGGTCAAGCCCCATTCGATCTCGTTTTCATGGACGTCCAGATGCCCGAGATGGACGGCATCGAAGCCACGCTTGCCATTCGCCACAGCGAAGCCGCCACCGGACGCCGCCAGCCGATCATCGCCCTGACGGCGCACGCCATGAAGGGCGATCAGGACCGCTGCCTCGCCGCCGGGATGGACGGCTATCTCTCAAAACCCATCCACCCTCAGGATCTCGACGACCTTCTGCTCAAGTATCAAATGCGACAGCAAGGGGCCTGAGCGGGCCGCCAATCGACAAGACGCGGAATGCGCCCATGCCGCAAACAACAATCGCCGGCGCTCTTCGCGTCGGCGATTGCTATTTTGATCCGGACTTCCCCCGCCTTACCGCTTCGGGCCGAAGAAGGCCACCACGCCCAGCTCCAGCGTGGACTGACCATCCACCATCTTCGATGTTCCCTTGTGGAAGTAGGGAATGTTCGAGCCGTCGCGGCGATACTCCACCCGCATCAGCATGCCCTGCGGCACCTTGTACTCCCCTGTCACCGTCACTTCATCCAGATCCTGGATCGCGCCAGTGCCGATGCTCGCTCCCGGACCGCTGTTGTCCGCCACGTACTCATACCGGCCTGCCAACGCCATCGTCCCTGTGGCCTGGTAGCGCGCTGCCACCGCGATGCCCTGCAACTTGCTCAGATTCGTGGTCTGGTACGAGCCGGGAATCGCCGCGCCCGTGTTGTCCAGAACAGGAGCCGCATTCCGGTTCTGCACGAAATCATAGTTGATATAGGCGTTGAATTTGGCCGTCGGCGTCAGCAGCAGCGTGGTGTCGAACAAGTTGCGGAAGCCCTTGTTCGTGCCCGTGTTCTCAGGCCCCGTGTAGTAGTTCTGAGACCACGTGAACTTCGGCTTCACGTATGAGCCCGTCAATCCAATCGTCTTGCCGCTGTTGTTGTCGGTGAAGTTGTTCCACCCGTTCACCACCTGCACCCCGCCGGTGAAGCTCTTCGTCAGCGGCATCGACGTCCGCAGGCCAACGTGGAAATAAGGGGTGGCGTAGGAGAACAGCAGCGAGCGCGAGTAGTTCCAGTTGTCCTTGGTCTCGATCACCTCGGCTCCCGCCGAGGTCACGAATTCGCCGAAGTCGGCCTCGAATCCTTTCGCCTTCGCCGGCTTCACGCTGACATAAGCCTGCTCCAGATGCTTGAAGCTCGGCTCATTCGCCAGGATGAAGTCGAACGCCTTGCCAAACCCAAGATCCACCCGGAAGCCGATGGGATCAGGATCGTGCGACATCGACAGCTTCGCCATGTTCAGGCTGAACGCGTTGGCGTCGAAATCGAAGTTCCGCAACTGGTTGCCATACGAACTCACCGGCGGATGGTTGGCGTTGTAGTTGTAATACCCGTCCACAAGACCGCTGAAATCTATAGGCCCAACGCTCCACACAGGCGCTGCCGCTGGCGCTGCTGCGGCGGCCGCTGGTGCCGCGCTCGCTGGTGCGGCCGCTGGTGCGGAAGTGGACGGCGCTGCCGGAGGCGTCGTTTCCTGGGCCTGCAAAGACGCTGAGGCCAGAACAGATCCGGCGCAGCCAAACAGAAGCGCAAAGGCGAATTTCGCAAAGGAGGAATTTGTGCGATGGGCTGAATTCATTCATCTTCCTTTCAAATAGAGGCGGCAAATTGAGTGCAGTTATCCAGAGCGGAATGCCCTCTGGCATTTCGTGCATGAAATCCACTGCTGGGTATCGGAGCAAGGCAACAGAGTAGGTGCGTGCATTGGGTATAGCACGCGAATACAAGGGAACCTAGGCTATTTCGCCGTATCAATTCATTCAATAAGCCGCATTAGAAAATTTGATGGAAACCGGGAAAATCGAGGAGAAAGTAAAGAAGTAGGATGATGCCCCCTGTTGCGTGTGATCCTTTCCTGCTTGCCTCAGGAGCATTGAAACCCGCGCGGGCATAGAAAGTCCGTAGAAAAGACGTTAAAAACTTGTTAGGAATGCAAATACACAGGGATACCACGGTGCAAATGGCGACCGTGGGCGCATGGAAGCTGCTACTCAAAAAGTAATCGGCGCGATAAAGATTTCTTCTACCTCAAATCTTCCCTTGATGCGCCGCTCCCCGCTGTGTACGTTACAGCTACCGCATCGGCAATTTGTGCTCCCGGGTCTGACTCTCACCAACCAGCGAGTATGAGCCACAAATCAGCCGGCGCGGTCGCATCGCCAGCTTCGCCCAACCGATTCAATATCCTCGAACGAAGGAGCTACCTGAATGGCCAGAACAGTGAACGCAGGACCGTCTCTGTCTCTCTCGCAAAAGATCAGCCGACTGGGCAACCGTTTGCATGACCCGGAGTGGCGCAAGTACGGCACCGTGCTGCTCGCGGGAAAAGTCCTCGGCGTCACCTCTGTCCTGGCGATCGCTACCCTCGCCACCAGGCTCTTCCTCACCAACGTGCTCGCCTACGATGGCCCTGTGGCCAAGTCCGCTGACATGGTCAACGCGATCAACACCACATGGGTTCTCGTCGCCGCGTTCCTCGTCTTCGCCATGCAGGTCGGCTTCACCATGCTCGAGGCTGGCTTCTGCCGCTCCCGCGAAACCGTCAACGTCCTGATGGAATGCATCGTGGACACATGCCTCTGCGGCCTGCTCTTCTACGCCATCGGCTTCTCCTTCATGTTCAGCCATGGCAACGGCTTCATTGGCTACCACTGGTTCTTCCTCAAGGGAGCTCCCGCCACCTATGAGAGCACCGGCGTCGCTTTCCTCGCCTACTGGGTCTTCCAGTTCGCCTTCGCCGACACCTGCTCCACCATCACCTCCGGCGCCATGATCGGACGCACCGGCTTCATCGGCGACCTGCTCTACTCGCTCGCTGTCTCCGGCTTCATCTATCCCATCATCGGCCACTGGGCATGGGGTCCGGACGGCTTCCTCGCTCTCATGGGCAGCCCCGGCTACTTCCTCCCCCACCTCGGCCAGAGCTTCCATGACTTCGCAGGCTCCACCGTCGTCCACACCGTCGGCGGCTTCATCGCTCTCGCCGGTTCGCTCGTCCTTGGCCCGCGCCTCGGAC
>JAJZHR010000295.1 GCA_021810815.1 Acidobacteriota bacterium
GATGGATGGCCGGCTGGAAACCGCGGCGAGCGCCGACCTGGCGCGGATGCAGGTGCGGCAATGGCTGCGCAGCTCCGCACGGCTGGAGGATGGACGCATGGTGACGCATCGGCTGGTGGAGGACATCGTGCGCGACGTGCTGCAGCAGACGGAGCAGAGAATGGGGACGGTGCTGTTCGCGCAGTCGGCGTATAGGGACGCGGCGCAGCTCTTTCTTGGCTTCTGCCGCGAGACGGTGCCGGAGCAGGTGTTCGTGCTCGCCTATGCGGACATCGCTTAGCTCCGTTCGCGCGCAGAGCGTCTGATTTCAGGGCCTGACGCGCTGCCTCTCATAGCGAAAGACTCGCGCTGGCAGCATGATGATGGACGCGATCAGCTCCAGCACGCCGCCGACGGCGATCCCCACGATGCGGAAGGGCAACAGCAGCAGCCACACAATCGGGTACAAGACCAGCGCCAGCAAGGCCAGCGGCCAGCAGAGGAAAAGCAGCAGGCACCACAGCAGAAATCCCGTCATCGCGTTCACCCTCCACTGCGAAAGTACGCGAGAGCGGGGCGGGAGGTTCCCGGCTCGGCGCGGCCCGAAGTTTTCTTCGGCCCGCGCCGCTTCCTGGCCAGGCTGATTTGGTCGCGACTGTTGACCCTGAGCCTTTACAGGTTGACCCGAAGCCTTCACCTGTCGACCAGCAGCCGTCGCAAAGGTGGAGCTGCGTGTTGACGTGGAACGGTGACGCGGATAGTCTCTATTCATGAAGCCGATCCAGATGCCGGGTGCGATGTGTTGCGCGTGTTGTTGCAACGCTGCGCGCGCCTGCGTCTGTCCCGCAACCGATCCCGTCATCTGACGGGGGAGCCATCGGTTCACAGAAAGCAAAGCGCCCACGCATATCGTGGGCATTTTTATTTTCTGGGATTTTTTGCCGCAGGCTGCTCACAGCTCTGGCAAGAGACGCATCGAGGTTCCGGCCCTCACGCCTTTCAAGCCGAAATCGCATCTTCCAACCTGAAATCACATGCAAGGGAACCTGACACATGAGCAACGACGCGGTCATCGACCAGAGCCAGCCACAGCCACCAGCCAGACCTGTGAAAGAAACCAAAGCGCAGAAGAGCGAGCGCCTGAAGATCGAGAAGAACCCCTGGGAGGCGTGGGAAGAGGTGCGCCGCTTTGCGCGCGAGGGCCGCGAGACCGTGCTGCCGGACTGGGCCGGGGTGTACTTCAAGTGGTGGGGCATCTACACCCAGGGAGACGGCGTCGGAGCGACCGGAGGAGTGGGCGGCGAGGGCAAGGCATCGGAGTATTTCATGATGCGCATCGGCATTCCCAACGGAATGCTCACGTCGCACCAGTTGCGCGTGATCGCGGAGATAACGCGCAAGCACGCGCGCGGCGTGGCGGACATCACGACGCGGCAGAACATCCAGATGCACTGGCTCACCATCGAGTCCCTGCCGGAGGTGGTGGACACGCTGACCACCATCGGGCTCTCTCCCAAGGGGGCTTGCGGAGACGTGGTGCGCAATGTGACGGGATGCCCTCTGGCCGGCGTGGACGCGCATGAGCTGATCGATGCATCGCCTCTGGCGGTGTCGATTGCGCATACCTTGACGGCGAATCCGGACTTCTACAACCTTCCGCGCAAGTTCAAGATTTCGGCGACGGGATGCACGCAGTGGTGCTCCTATCCGGAGATCAACGACATTGGCTTCACCGGCGTCGAGCGCTTTGTCGGCGGCAAGCGCGAGGTGGGATATTCGCTGCGCGTTGGCGGGGGGCTTTCGACGGAGCCGCATCTTGCGGTGCGCCTGAACGCGTTCGTGCGGCCGGAGCAGGCGGAGGCGACGGCGATTGCGGTAGCCGAAATTTTCCGCGAGCAGCAGGGGCTGCGCCAGAGCAGGACGCACGCCCGCATGAAGTACCTCTTCATGCGCGAGGGATGGACGGCGGAGAGCTTTCTGGCCGCGCTGGAGCAGAAGCTCGGCTTCAGGTTCGATCCCGCGCCGGAGGAGAAGCTGCCGGATGACATCTTCCGCGACCACGTAGGCATTCATCGCCAGAAGCAGGACGGGCTGAGCTATGTGGGAGCTTCGGTGCTCACCGGTCGCATGGCGTCGGACCAGTTGACTGCTGTCGCTGACCTTGCAGAGCGTTACGGCAGCGGCGAGCTGCGGCTGACCGTGGTCCAGAACCTGCTGATCGTGAACGTGCCGAACGCGAAGTCGCAGGATCTGGCGCGCGAACTGGTCGGCGTCGGACTGGACGTGGAAGGGTCGGTCTTTTTCCGCGGCGCTGTCGCTTGCACGGGGACCGAGTTCTGCAAGCTGGCGATCGCGGAGACCAAGGGCTTCGCCAAGTGGCTGGTGGCGGAGATGGAGGAGCGGCTGCCGACCTTTGACCAGCAGTTGAAGCTGAATGTCACGGGCTGCCCGAACAGTTGCGGACAGCACTGGATCGCGGACATTGGCCTCGAAGGCAAGAAGATCAAGCATGAGGGCAAGCTGACGGATGCTTTCTTCTTCTACGCCGGAGGAGCGGTGGGCAAGCACCAGGGAACCGCGCGGCCGCTGGGGTATCGAGCGCCTGCGGCTGAGGTTCCGAACGCGATGGAGCGGTTGCTGCGCGGCTATTTGAAGGAGCGGACCGAGGGAGAGAATCTGCGGGCGTTCTTCGCTCGGCATTCGGTGGAGGAGCTGCGTGTGCAGCTTGCTGGCGAAGTGGTGGCTCCGGTGGAGCGCGATTTGCCCACGGGAAGGGTCCCTGCGAATGTGGGCTAGCCTGAACGGCCGATAGATCTGCCGATTTTCGGCGTCGTTCAAGAGAGCGAGGAGTTGCAAACGATGAGCCTGTTTCCGATATTTCTCAAGCTTGCCGGACGGCGCTGCCTGGTGGTGGGCGCGGGCGTCGTTGCGGAGTCGAAGATCGCGAGCCTGCTGGAGGCGGACGCTGTGGTGACGGTGGTTGCGCCGGAGGCTTTGCCGAGCGTTGCGGAGCTGGCAGCGGCTGGAGAGGTGAAGTGGGAGCGGCGGGAGTTCGTCGATTCCGACCTGGACGGCTTGTTTCTTGCGGTCGCAGGCACCAATGCGCCGCAGGTGAACCGGGCGGTGTTTGAAGGGGCGCACCGGAGGAACATGCTGTGCAATGCGGTGGACGATCCTCCGTATTGCGATTTCTATTTTCCCTCTGTGGTGCGGCGCGGAGAGTTGCAGATCGCGATTTCCACGGCGGGCGAAAGTCCTGCGCTGGCGCAGCGTCTGCGCAGGGAGATCAATGAGCAGTTGCCGCGCGACACGGGCGAGTGGATGCAGGAGCTGGGGCGGCTGCGGCGAGAGGTGATGGCAGCGGAGCCTCTGGGAGAGGAGCGCAAGTGGCTGCTGCACCAGCTTGCGTCGCGGCCCGTTTGCGGAGCGGAGCAGTGCCCGTCGCGGGTGTTTGCGCGCGAGCATGCGGTGGAGTTGCGGCAGAAGACGCACGAGACGCACGAAGGGAGCGGTGGATGAGCGGAGCGAAGCTGGTTGCGGAAAAAGGCGTGGTGTATCTGGTGGGAGCAGGGCCGGGCGATCCGGAGCTGCTGACGCTGAAGGCGGCGCGGTTGCTGGATTCGGCGGACGTTGTGCTGCACGACGACCTGGTTCCAGCCGCTGTGCTGGCGCTGGCCAACCAGCACGCCTTGCTGTTGAGCGTGGGGAAAAGATGCGGCAACAAACGCATCACGCAGGCTGGCATCCATGCGCTGATGGTGGACTCTGCCCGCCGCAACCTGAGCGTGGTGCGGCTGAAGAGCGGAGATCCGCTGGTGTTTGGCCGCGCAGGCGAGGAGATGCAGGCGCTGCGCGAGGCAGGCATCCGCTTTGAGGTGGTTCCGGGAATCACGGCTGCATTTGCTGCGGCTTCAACGCTGGGAGTTTCGCTGACGGACAGGCGCGCTGCTTCGAAGCTGATCTTCGCAACGGGACATCATGCCGTGACGAATGGCGTGGCCACGGACGTGAACAAGGAACATGCGAAGCCAATCTGGAGCGGTCCGCTGCCGGAGGATGCGACGCTGGTGGTGTATATGCCGGGGCGCGACTACTCGTCGCTGCAAGCGGATCTGCTGAGCGGCGGTGTGGCGCTGGATATGCCCTGCGTTGCCGTCTCGCGCGCAGCCACGCCGCAGCAGCGGTCCAGCGCAAGCACGCTCGCTCGGTTAACGGAGATCGATCCGGGGCCGGCGCCTGTGCTGCTGCTGATCGGCCGCGCAATGGCTGGGGCTGCGGCTGCTGATTCCATTGAGGATCTTCTGGGTAGCGATGTTCACTGGGGCGAGCTTCGACGCTGCG
>JAJZHR010000296.1 GCA_021810815.1 Acidobacteriota bacterium
ATCATCATCCGCGGCCAGATAGAAACCATGCGCTCCTCCTTCAACGGACTGGTCGGCGGCCTCTTCTTCTCCATCGTCCTCGTCTACCTGCTCATCGTCGTCAACTTCCAGTCCTGGCTCGACCCCTTCATCATCATCGCCGCCCTGCCCGCCGCCCTCGCTGGCATCGTCTGGTTCCTCTTCCTCACCGGAACCCACATCAGCGTTCCCGCCCTCACCGGAGCCATCATGTGCATGGGCGTGGCCACGGCCAACAGCATCCTCGTCGTCTCCTTCGCAAAGGAGCAGATGGAGAGCGGCATGACCGCCTCCGAAGCTGCTCTCTCCGCTGGCTTCACCCGCTTCCGCCCCGTCCTCATGACGGCCCTGGCCATGATCATCGGCATGGTTCCCATGGCCCTCGGACTCGGAGACGGCGGCGAGCAGAACGCTCCCCTCGGCCGCGCCGTCATCGGCGGCTTGCTGCTGGCAACCGTCGCCACACTCACCTTTGTCCCGGTCTTCTTCAGCCTCATGCATCGCAACGACAGACTCCCCCAGGATATTGCAGCCGATGTTGAATAACACTCATCCATTGCTTGAATGCTCCAGTGAAGGCGGAAAAAAGGAATGAGCAGCGAACAGACGCACGATGCATCCCATTACGACGAAGAACGGCAGGCGAGGCCCATGCCTTCTACGCCACCGTCGAAGACGACAGGCGTCTGGATTCTTGTGGTCCTGCTCGTCCTCGCCGTCGTGCTCGCGGCCATCGGAATTCTGCACCGCGTCCGCACGCAAAGAACCCTCGCCGCGGACACCAACGCAATGGCCATCCCCAACGTGCTCGTCATCCACCCAAAACCAGGCGCTCCCATGCAGGAACTCGTCCTGCCCGGCAACATCCAGGCCTTCACCGATGCTCCCATCTACGCCCGCACCAACGGCTATCTGAGAAAGTGGTACTTCGACATCGGCGCTCGCGTGAAAAAAGGCGATTTGATCGCCGTCATCGAGACCCCCGAACTGGACCAGCAGGTCGAGCAGGCCAAGGCGGACCTGGCCACCGCGCAGGCCAACCTGCAACTCGCACAGGCCACAGCGAACCGTTACACCAACCTGCTCGCCTCGGACTCCGTCTCCCGCCAGAACACTGAGAACTTCGTCGCCGACGCCGAGGCCAAACGCTCCATCGTCGCCTCCGCCCAGGCCAGCCTCGGCCAGTTGGAGCAGTTGCAGTCCTTCGAAAAGATCATCGCTCCGTTCGACGGCGTCATCACCGCGCGCAACACCGACGTCGGCCAGCTCATCAACTCCGGCAGCGCCAGCACCAGCACCGGAACCACCCTCGGCAACAGCGCCGCAGGCTCCTTCAGCGGCAACACCCGAGAGCTGTTCCACGTCGCAGCCATCAACAAACTGCGCGTCTACATCAACGTCCCCCAGATCTATTCGCGGTCGGCCAGGCCGGGAACCGCTGCGACGCTGACTCTTCCAGAGTTCCCCGGCCGCACGTTCCCTGGACGCGTGGTGCGCAACGCGAATTCCATTGAACTCTCCAGCCGCACCCTGCTGGCGGAGGTGGACGTCGACAACCCCACCGGCGACCTGCTGCCCGGCGCATACGCCGAGGTGCATCTCAAAGTCGACGCCGGCTTCCCAACCCTCATCCTTCCCGTCAGCTCCCTCATCTTCCGCGCCCAGGGCCTGCAGGCGGCGGTGCTGGAGAATGGCAACACGGCGCATCTTGTTTCTATCACTCTCGGCCGCGACTACGGCTCCCAGGTCGAGGTCATCACCGGTCTCCAGCCGGGACAGACGGTCATTGACAGCCCTCCCGACTCGCTGACGAACGGCGAACAGGTTCGCGTCGTTCAGGAGCAGCCCCAGGGCACAACCGCAGGTGGGATCTAGTGCCGAAGCCGCCTCTCCAAACCGCGAATCTCCGCAGGCCAGAGCCATCGCCGAACTGCTGCAAGGGCCGGGTGCCCAACGCCTCGCCTTTGAAGCCTGCGATTCCACCCCGTCCGCATTCCGGCATTCCTGCATTTTCCCTGGCCCTGTTCGCGGCCGCCTGCGCACTCGCGCTCGCATCCACCGGCTGCATGGTCGGGCCGAAATACCGCCAGCCCGTGGCCGTCGCTCCGCCCATTTTCAAAGAAGACACCGGTTGGCAGCCCGCCCAGCCTGCCGACACCCTCCCCCGCGGCAAATGGTGGCAGGTCTTCCACAACCCCGCTCTGAACGACCTCGAAGACAAGCTCACCCTCTCCAACCAGAATCTGAAAGCAGCGTTCCAGGCCTACGAGCAGGCGCATGAAGCGGTCGCCATCCAGCGCTCGGCCCTGTTCCCCAGCGTGTCCCTCGGCGGCTCCGCCATGCGCGCCCAGCAGTCCAGCAACCGGCCCTTCGGCAACGCGCTCGGAACTGGCCAGTACTCCGACTTCCAGCTCCCCGGCGCCGTCTCCTGGGAGCCCGACCTCTGGGGACGCGTGCGCCATCAGGTCGAGGCAAGCCGAGAGAACGCGCAGGCCTCAGCCGCGGACCTCGAAGCCGCAAGCCTCAGCCTGCACGCAGAACTCGCAAGCGACTACTTCGAGCTGCGCGGCCTCGATCTGCAGCAGCAGTTGCTGGACGCCACCGTCGCCGCATACGAGAAGTCCGTCGTGCTCACCCGCAACCGCTTCAACGGCGGCCTCGACTCCGCCGCTGCTCTCGCGCTCGCCCAGACGCAGCTTGAAACCACCCGCGCCCAGCAGATAGACAACGGAGTCCTGCGCGCTCAGTACGAGCACGCCATCGCCACCCTCACGGGCCAGCCAGCCTCCAGCTTCAGCCTGCCTCCAGCACCCTTGTCCGCCACGCCGCCCAACATCCCCGTCGGACTTCCGTCCGACCTCCTGCAGCGCCGCCCGGACGTCGCCTCCCTGGAGCGCCAGGTCGCCGCCGCAAACGCTGAAATCGGCGTCGCGCGCTCCGCCTACTACCCCGCCCTCAACCTCACCGGGGTCGGCGGCACCGAGAGCACCCGCCTGGGAACCCTTATCCAGGGCCCAAGCACCCTCTGGGCCTTCGGCCTGTCCGCGACAGAAGCCATCTTCGAGGGCGGACTGCGCCACGCGCAGAACAGGCAGGCACAGGACGCCTATGACCAGACCGTCGCCCTCTACCGCCAACAGGTGCTCCAGTCCTTTCAGGACGTCGAAGACAACCTCGCCGCCCTGCGCATTCTGGAGAAGGAGTCCTCAACCGCCCAGACCGCCGTCACCGACGCGCAACGCTCCGTAACCCTCTCCGAGAACCGCTACAAAGGCGGCCTGGTGGACTATCTCGAAGTCATCACCACGCAAAGCATAGCCCTCGCCGACGAGCGCTCCCTGGCCAGCGTGGAAACCCGCCGCATGACCGCCGCCGTCTTCCTCATCAAAGCCATAGGCGGCACATGGGACACCACCCAACTCCCACGCGACTGAGCACTCGCATCTTTTTTAGAGTTGAGAGAAGAGAAAGCAGGCGACCATGGCGGACACAGAACTCCAGATCGATCCAGTCTGCGGGATGAAAGTCTCGCCCGAGAAAGCCAAAGCCACCACCGAGCACGCCGGTCGCACATGGTATTTCTGCTGCCCCTCCTGCCTGAAAAAATTCCTGGCCGACCCGGCAAAATACGACGGCTCCCAACCCAGGCCATCAGCCCCCCTGATCTCCATCGCAGCAGCTCCCCCCACCGGCCAATGCTGCGGTATTTCCACCGCGTCCAGCCGTGCTTCCACCGTAGCTCCACCGGCCCTTTCACCGTCATTTTCCCGGTCAGACAGCCGGTCCGCAGCCGGTCCAGTGAAGTACATCTGCCCCATGGATCCGGAGGTGGAATCCGACAAACCCGCCGCTTGCCCCAAGTGCGGAATGGCCCTCGAACCCGCTGAAATCACAAGCCTTACCCGCACCGAATACACCTGCCCCATGCACCCCGAAATCGTCCGCGACGCACCCGGCGACTGCCCCATCTGCGGCATGGCCCTCGAACCTCGCGAAATCTCCATGGAAGACGCCCCTAACCCCGAACTAATCAACATGTTACGGCGCTTCTGGATCGGCACCGCGCTCACCCTGCCGCTCCTCGCCGTCATGCTCTCCGACCTCCTTCCCGGCCATCCCCTGCAGCACCTGGTACCCAGTAACTTATTGTCCTGGTTGGAGTTCGCCCTCTCCACCCCGGTCGTCCTGTGGTGCGGCTGGCCCCTTTTCGAGCGCGGCTGGGCCTCCATCGTCAACCGCAGCCCTAACATGTTCACTCTAATAGCCATAGGTGCCGGCGCAGCATACCTCTAC
>JAJZHR010000297.1 GCA_021810815.1 Acidobacteriota bacterium
ATCATCGTGACGGTCGCCGAGAGAAGGCCGGCGGATATGGCGACAACGGTTGGCGAAGATGACCAGTCGGCTCAGTCCAAGAAGAAAGCCGGCAGCAAGGCCCTGAAGGCCGCGCGCAAGCCAGCGGCCAAGTCGGCGAAGCCCGCATTGCGTCCGGCTAAGACCAAGGCAACTGCGTCCAGGGGAGCCAAGGGCGGTGTTCCGAAGGCTTCGATGAACCGGCGTACGGGCTCCAGCTAGACAGCAGCGCAGTCCTCTGCAGTTTCGGTGTGCAGGATTCGCAGTACAGAGAAGAAGCAGTACAGAGACGAAATAGAGCAGCAACTGCCGCAGGCAGGAAGGTGAAGGTCGATTATGGGACAGAAAGTCCATCCTTATGGGTTTCGGCTCGGCGTCAACAAGCCGTGGAAGTCGCGCTGGTTCGTCGAGAAGGACTACGACAAGCTTCTGGTTGAGGACGTCAAGCTGAAGGCCGAGCTTCGCGAGAAGCTGAAGGCCGCAGGTGTCAGCTCAGTTGAAGTCGAGCGGCCCGGCAACAAGCTGCGCCTCATCATCCGCACTGCGCGCCCGGGTATCATCATCGGCCGCAAGGGTGCCGAGATCGACAAGCTCAAGGCCGATATCCAGAAGCGGACCAATCGAGAGGTCTTCATCGACATCCTCGAGGTCAACAAGCCTGAGCTCGACGCTCAGTTGGTCTCCGAGGCGATCGCTCTGCAGTTGGAGAAGCGGGTTGGATTCCGCCGCGCCATGCGCAAGTCGGTTGACTCTGCCCTGCGCTTCGGATGCAAGGGCATCAAGGTTCGCGTGTCGGGCCGCCTGAACGGCAATGAAATCGCCCGCTCCGAGTGGTATCTGCAGGGACGTCTCCCGCTGCACACGCTGCGCGCCGACATCGATTACGGTTTCTCTGAGGCACACACGACCTACGGCATCATCGGCGTGAAGACCTGGGTCTACCGTGGCGACATCTACGAGCAGAAGAAGCGTCGCGAGCCCGCAGTCGCAAGCACCGGAGCATTCTAAGAGCAGCCGTAAGCTTTCAGCTTCTGGCTGTGCGGTCGCTGCATCGGCGCTCGATTGGGAATTTGGCAGTAGGTTTATAAAGCTAAAAGCTGGCAGCTAAGAGCTGGAAGCTAAGGATCGCATTATGTTGATGCCAAAGAAGGTAAAGTTCCGCAAGCAGCAGCGCGGACGGATGTGCGGCAAGGCCTGGCGCGGCTCGGAGATCTCCTTTGGAGACTACGGCCTCAAGGTCATGGAGTGCGGTTACATTACGGATCGGCAGATTGAGGCCAGCCGTATTGCCATGACCCGCTTCATCAAGCGCGGCGGCAAGGTGTGGCTGCGCTTGTTCCCGGATAAGCCCATCACCAAGAAGCCGGCCGAAACCCGTATGGGTAAGGGCAAGGGAGCTCCGGATCACTGGGTCGCGGTGGTGCGCCCTGGCAAGATCCTGTTTGAGATGGAGGGCGTGGCCCCGGAGGTCGCTCAAGAGGCGATGCGCCTGGCCTCGAACAAGCTCGGACTGAAGACCAAGTTCGTGATGCGCCATGATATCAAGGTGGCGGTCGCAGCGAAGTAGCCATTGGCTGCTACGCTCTAAAAGCAGCAAGCAGTGAGAAGAAGGAATCGAGACGATGGAACTGGAAAAGATTCGCAACCTGAGCGACCAGGAGCTGGCGCAGCAAGAGAAGACTTCAGCGGAGCAGCTGTTCCGTCTGCGCTTCCAGGCTAAGCTGGGACAGACCGAAGGCATCAAGAAGCAGCGCGGACTCAAGCTCGACGTGGCCCGCATTAAAACGATCGCGCGGCAGAGAGCTCTTGGCGTGGTTTCCCAGCCGAAGGCGGCAGCCCCCGCAGCGTCTGTGAAAAAGACGCGCAAGTCGGCCAAGAAAGAGAAGGTTTAGGCGATGGCAGAGACAAACACAGCAACTCCTGCGGCAGAGGCAACGTCCCGCCGCACTGAGAAGGTTGGCCAGGTAGTTTCGACCAAAATGCAGAAGACCATTGTGGTCGAGGTCGAGATGCGCAAGGCGCACCCGAAGTACAAGCGCGTCATCAAGTCCAGCAAGAAATTCTATGCTCACGATGAGCAGAACTCGGCGCGCGTGGGTGATGTGGTTCGCATCCGCGAGTGCAGGCCGCTCAGCAAGCTGAAGCGCTGGCAGTTGGAAGAGATCATCCGCCGCTCAGCTCTGTCGCAGCTGGCCGATGCAGCTCCGGTCGCTGTCCAGTCCTAGTATTTTCAGCGCGGCAAAGGAAGCATGCAAGAGCCGCGCATGCAGCGAGCGCAACGCGCAAAGAGATTTGAAGCAGCCGGGGAAGACGCCACGAGCGTTCCACGTCTGAGGAGAGAGACCGATGGCAGTACAAATGAGAACGATGCTCGAGGTCGCCGACAACTCCGGCGCCCGCAAGCTACAGGTGATTCTTCCGCTTGGCGGCGGTCTGGGCAAGAAGGCCGGCCTTGGCGATGTGGTGACGGCAGCGGTGAAGGAAGCCTCGCCTGATGGAACAGTCAAAAAGGGCAAGGTGGTGAAGGCCGTGATCGTCCGCACGCACAAGGAATACCGCAGGCGCGACGGCACATATATCCGCTTCGACAGCAATGCTGCAGTGGTCATCAACGATGCCAACGAGCCCGTTGGAACCCGTGTTTTCGGGCCTGTGGCGCGCGAACTGCGTGACAAGAAATTCCTGAAGATCGTTTCGCTGGCGCCGGAAGTTATCTAAGGCCGCCGCTGGCTATCAGCTTCCCGGCTCGTAGCTGGATTGCAGATCGAATGAGCGGATGTGCTTTCCGCGAACTTATGAAGCTAATAGCTAGAGGGCTAGAGGCTAGGAGCTAAGACAATGCCAAGTTTCAATATTCAACGCAACGACACCGTGCAGGTGATCTCCGGTCGTGACAAGGGCAAGCAGGGCCGCGTCCTCCGCGTCGTGAAGGACAAAGATCGCGTCCTGGTCGAGCACGTGATGATGATCAAGAAGAACGTGCGCCCTAACCCACAGAAAAACATCCAGGGCGGCATCGCCGAGCAGGAAGCTCCAATCCATGTCTCGAATGTGATGCTGGTCTGCCCGACCGACGGCCCGGTGCGTGTTGGCTACAGGTTCGAGGGCGACACCAAGATCCGCGTCTGCAAGAAGTGCGGACAGGCGATCGAGCCAAAGAAGAAGTAACCGGCAGGCAAGGCTCCATCCAGCTGGATGCGAAGCCTGGCAGCTGAGATCTGGTTTCACCCACGCAACGGTAGACGGGCAAACAAGCCCAACCCGGGAACGTGAGAAAGCGAAAAGAGAATTATGGCAGCGAGACTGAAAGAGAAGTATCACGCGGAAATCAAGCCGGCATTGCAGAAAGAGCTTGGCCTGAAGAACACCATGGCCGTTCCCCGCCTGGAGAAGATTGTCCTCAACATGGGCCTCGGCGAAGCCACGCAGAATGTCAAGATCATGGATCCGCTGATTGCGGACCTCGCTGCCATCGCCGGCCAGAAGCCCGTAACCACCAAGGCGAAGAAGTCCATCGCTGCGTTCAAGCTGCGCGAGGGCATGCCGATTGGCGCCATGGTCACACTGCGCGGCGACACTATGTATGAGTTTCTCGACCGCCTCATCGCGGTCGCTCTTCCTCGCGTCCGCGATTTCAAGGGAGTTTCCAGCAAGAGCTTCGATGGCCGCGGCAACTACACGCTCGGTTTGCGCGATCAGCTCATCTTCCCTGAGATCGACTACGCCAAGGTAGACAAGATGAAGGGCATGAACGTCACTATCGTCACCACTGCGGCAGATGACAATGGGGCCCGCGCCCTTCTCCGGCAATTCGGAATGCCCTTCAGGGCTGCCTGAGTTCCTTCGGAAAGTCTCTGAAGATACGATTCATCGCACCATGTCAGTAGATGCAGGCACCAATCGATCCCGGCACCAGCAGATTCAGGAAGGCAGATTATGGCAACCACAGCAAAACGAGTCAAAGACGCCCGCAAGCCAAAGTTCAAATGCCGCCAGCACAACCGGTGCCAGCTCTGTGGTCGTCCGCGCGCATTCCTGCGCAAGTTCGGCGTATGCCGTCTGTGCTTCCGCTCGCTGGCCTTGAAGGGCGAGATTCCAGGCGTCGTCAAGTCCTCCTGGTAGTATCCAGCGCCTTCGGCACGGCTGTCTTCGGCGCAATACAATTTTGGGAGTGGGCCAGGTAGGCCGCCCTAGCAAACATCCCCGCTGGTTCTTCAGGCTGCAAGCTGGAGCGAACGGGGGATGAAGGAGAAACAATGGCAAGTTTGACCGATCCA
>JAJZHR010000298.1 GCA_021810815.1 Acidobacteriota bacterium
TCGGCGGACAATGCACACATCGGGCACGCGATAGCGCTCCTCGTTTACCTGAACCCGCTGCTCAGGAAGAGCAACAACATTCCACGATTTGCCGTTTGCCATGAAGATGCTGCAGAAAAGCGCCTGTAATAGAGAGTGCTCTCGTTCCCCCACGTTCCGCTCCTGCACTTCTCCATCGATGTAGTCGCAGTCGGGCCGATAGCTGGTCGCCAGGTATTCGCTGACCGGGATGAGCGTCGAACTCGCCATATTCAATAGTATCGCCAAGACGAGGCGGAGCGCGATGCGAATCAACAGGCGGCTTCAACCATCCGGCGTAAAATAGCCTTTCTGGACAAAAACAAAAACGGAGCAACCCCTTGGCAGAGACGAAAGCGGCGGACACGAAGCAGGATGCGATTTTCGATGTTGCAATCATCGGCGGCGGCCCCGCCGGATACACCTGCGCCATTCGCGCAGCGCAATATGGGCTCAAGGTCGCGCTCATTGAGAAGACCGACAAGCTCGGCGGAACCTGCCTCAAGGTGGGCTGCATTCCCACCAAGGCCATGCTCTTCACCGCCGAGGTCTGGGACCATCTCAAGCACGCGAAGGACTACGGCATCGACGGCGTAGACGCCGGCACGGTCAACTGGCCGCAGGTGCTCAAGCGCAAGAACGACATCGTCGCCAAGCACACCAAGGGCCTCGACTTCCTCATGAAGAAGAACAAGGTCAACGTCATCAACGGCTTCGGCAAACTCACCGGACCTGCCAGCGACGGCGTTCACACCGTCGCCGTGGACAACAATGGAGCAGCCAGCCAGGTGAAGGCGAAGAAGCTCGTTCTCGCCACCGGCTCCGAGGCCCGCATGCTCCCCGGCTACACGCCGGACGACCGCATCCTCACCAACATCGAGATGCTCTCCATCCCCGCGATTCCGAAGTCGCTCGTCATCATCGGCTCCGGCGCTGTGGGCGTGGAGTTCGGCTCCGTCTTCAAGAGCTTCGGCACCGACGTCACCATCATCGAGGCGCTGCCCCGCATGGTCCCTGCCGAGGACGAGGACGTCAGCAAGGAGTTCGCCCGCCTCTACAAGAAGCGCGGCATCGCCACCCATGTCTCCGCCAAGGTGGAGAAGATCGAGAAGACCAAAGACGGCGTCAAGGTCAGCTTCACCACCGCCGATGGCAAGCCCGAGGTCAAGGAAGCGGAGAAGGTGCTGGTCGCCGTCGGCCGCGCTCCCCGCACCGAGGGCATCGGCCTGGAGAAGACAAAGATCAAGCCCGACCGCGGCTTCATCAAGACCAACGAGTGGATGGAGACCGACGAGCCCGGCATCTACGCCGTTGGCGACATCGTCGTCGGCCTGCCCCAGCTCGCCCACACCGGCTCCATGTGCGGCATGGTCGTCGCCGCCAGGCTGGCGGGCAAGTACGCCCGTGCCGTCCGCCGCGAGCGCGTCCCCGGCTGCACCTACAGCGAGCCGCAGGTCGCGTCCGTCGGCCTCACAGAAGCTGCCGCGAAGGCCAAGGGGCTGGCCGTCAAGGTCGGCAAGTTTCCCTTCGTCGGCAACTCCAAGGCCACCATCCTCGATTCCCACGACGGCTTTGTGAAGGTCGTCGCCGACGCGAAGTACGGCGAAATCCTCGGCGTCCACATCATCGGCCCCATGGCCACCGAGCTGATCGCAGAGGCCGTCACCGCGATGGAGTTGGAGGCGACCGTGGAGGAGATGATGTTCACCATCCATGCCCACCCCACCGTCTACGAGGCGCTGCTCGACGGCTTCGCCAGCGTCGAGGGCATGCCCATCAACGTATAGCCATCACTCAAAAACCTGCTGCAGGGATAGCTGAAGGGAAGGTGGATTGCCGATGCATAACGAATTCACAGCTGTAATCGAGCGCGATGGCGAGTGGTTCGTCGGCTGGTCGCCAGAAATTCCTGGAGCGAACGGCCAGGGCCATAGCCTGGAAGAGTGCCGCGAAAGCCTGGCGGCGGCCATCGCGCTCATCTTGCAGGATCGCCGCGAAGACGGATTGCGCGGCGTACCCTCCGATGCAATCCGTGACGTGGTGCGGGTGGCGTGAAACTCGATGCGCTTTTGCGCCACCTGCGGCTGCACGGGTGCTATTTGAAGCGTGAGGGCGGATCTCACTCGCTTTGGACAAATCCATCCACCGGGCAGACTGAGGCGGTGCCTCGGCACACAGAAGTAGCGGATGTTCTTGCGCGCAAGATTTGTCGCGGCTTATCCGTTCCGGAACTCGGCCGTAATCGTGGCTGAGCGGTGGCTGTCCTTGTCATTGTCGCCGGAACCACTGCCGGTCTGCTTCTGCGAATTCGCGATTTATCCGGTGAGCCTCCCCCGCGACCGCCCTTACTGGACGTGCTGGTGCTTCTCCGGCGCGCTGATCCCTCCGAACTCGCGCAGCAGGTTCAGCCCGAAGCTCACGCCTTCTTTCACGCCGAAGCGGTACATGGTGTCGCCGAAGGTGTTGGCGCTCGCTGGCGAGTAGGCGTTGCTCAGCGCGGTGGACATGCCGAAGCCCAGCATGCTGGAGACGTTCACCGTCTGCTCGCCCTTGTCGTTGAAGCCGATGGCCTCGCTGCGCAGCGCCCACCAGATGCGCGACGGAATCGAGCCCGTCCCCTTGCGGAAGTAGCGCGGGTCGGCATGCAGCAGGGTTGGCAGCAGGCCGTCGGTGAACAGGTTGGTCGAGGCCAGGCCCGCGGCATAGTAGCCGAACCGCTGCGCATAGCCGGGCGCATCGAAGCCGAAATTCGGACCATACGTGGTCGCCTGCGCGAACCCGGCGAACATGGCGGATTCCACCAGAAACGATGGGTCAACCGTCTTGCGGTATGCCATCTCGAATTTCTGCTTCGTTCGCAGCGGAGACACCGGGATAGCCGGATCCTGCACCGTCTCGTACCCAGGAAAAAGCAGCAGGACGCGGCGATGCGGCAGAGGAGCTTCCGGCAGAGAAGGGTCGATCTTCGCCTGCGCAAAGCAGGTGCTGGCGCCAGGCAACAGCATCAATCCGAGGAGCGACAGCAGCGGAACGGAGGAAAGCAATCGTTGACGGGACAGGGCATTACTCCTTGCGGTGATGGCATGCAAATATGAGGGGGCTAATGTGGCCGGTTCCGTTATTGGATGCACGGGAGCCCGCTTTCGAACCATCTGAGCCAGCACAGATGAGCGATGCCGCTCAGTCCCGCCCAGTTCCTTTGACCAGAGATGAAAACAATCGAGGTGCGATCTACTATCAAGTGCAGGACATGTTTCTATCCACGGTTTATCTGGGACGCGTCGGCTACGCTGATTGCCTTGAAATTCAACGGCAGGTGATAGACCTGCGCAAGCGCGGAAAGGTGAGCGACACTTTGCTGCTCGTCGAGCACCCGCCCGTCATCACGCTTGGCCGCAACGCGCATCGCGAAAACATCACCGCCAGCGAACAGTTCCTCTCCAGCCGAGGCGTGCGGATGCACGAGATCAATCGCGGCGGCGACGTCACCTATCACGGCCCCGGCCAGCTCGTCGGCTATCCCATCGTCGATCTGCGCGGCGAATTCCCCGGCAAGACCGGCCCCCACCTCGGCGTCGTCGATTACGTGCGCATGCTCGAAGAAGTCTTGATCCGCACCTGCGGCGACTTCAGCATCCTGGCCCAGCGCATCCCAGGCCGCACCGGCGTCTGGACCATGGGCGGCGGCAGCATCCAGCCAAAAAAGATCGCCGCCATCGGCGTCCACGTATCGCAGGGCGTCACCTCCCACGGCTTCGCTCTCAACGTCACCACCGATCTCCGCGACTTCGATTGGATTGTGCCCTGCGGCATCTCCGACGCCGCCGTCACCAGCCTCGAGTGCGAGGTCGGCTCCGACGACGACGCCCCTCCCTCCATGGCAGACACCATGAACTCCGTGGTGCGCCATTTTGCGCGCATCTTCGGCCGACAGCCGATATGGGTGCAGTCGCTGGAGCAGTTGACCAGTCCAGCCGCGTAACATTTTCCGCAAGAGACCTGCTGCGCTGCGGAATTCGATAATCGCGCAATCCAGGTCGTAATCGCCCAATTTTAGCCAAACTCTCCCTGTGCCCTTATATTTCGGCTTGAGCGTCGCTTCGCCGTTTCGGCGCCTGAAGGAATCCCTACACTATGACCACGAAGACGCCCGCTGCTGCGGCTGCCTCCACCGCTTCCAACAACCCTCCCCATCCAGAGCAAGCCCTGAAGGGCAGCAAGGCCGCGGCCCAGGAACCCGCAAAGCCGAATATCCAGACCATCGGCGTCAACCC
>JAJZHR010000299.1 GCA_021810815.1 Acidobacteriota bacterium
CGCGCCAAACAAGAGGGCCCTGCGGTGCACAGCAGGGCCCTCTTGTTTGGCCAAGATACAGATCACTAGAGTGACCGAGGGCACCTGCCGCAGAACCACGAGATCCTTCTCTGCGCTCTGGACGACAGCTTTGAGGGATGAGAGAGGCGGCTATTTTAGGAGGCGGATAATCCTGTTGACACTGCCTGCTCGTGCGCGTGGTAGCTGGAGCGCACCAGAGGGCCGGATTCGACGTGGCGGAAACCCATGCGAAGGGCCTGCTCCTTGAGGAAGGCGAACTCCTCGGGCGTGTAGTAGCGGGACATGGGCAGATGGTCGCGCGAGGGGCGAAGGTATTGGCCGATGGTGAGGATGTCCACCTTGACGCGGGCAATATCGCGGAAGACGTCGAGGAGTTCGTGCATTTCCTCGCCGAGGCCGACGATGATTCCTGTCTTGGTGACGATCTTGGGGTCAATAGCTTTGGCGAATTCGAGGAAGCGCACACTGCGCTCATAGCGGCCGCCGGATTTGGCTACGCGGTAGAGACGAGGTACGGTTTCCGTGTTGTGGTTCAGGATTTCGGGCTTGGCTTCGACGACGATGCGGATAGCGGCTTCGATGCCCTGGAAGTCCGGCGTGAGCACTTCGACGTGGCAACCCGGTGCCTGGTGGTGGATTTCGGAGATCACGCTGGCGAAGGCCTGAGCGGCGGCGATGTTCTGGTCGTCGCGGTTCACGCTGGTGATGACGGCGTGCTTCAGGCCGAGCTTTGCGACGGCCTCTGCGACGCGGCGGGGCTCGTCCATGTCGATGGGTTCGGGCTTGCCCTTGGGCACCGCGCAGAAGCCGCAGCGGCGGGTGCAGAGATTGCCGAGCATCATGAAGGTGGCGGTTTTATGGTTCCAGCACTCGCCGATGTTGGGGCAGTTGGCGCTTTCGCAGACGGTGTGCAGGTTGAGGTCGCGGGCCAGCTTCTTGAGAGAGTGGAAGGTTTCGCCAACCGGGGCCTTCGCCTTCAGCCATTCGGGCTTCGGCTTTGGCTTGCGCGGGGAGAGGTCGATCTGGATGAGGCCAGAGGACTCCACGCCGGGTGGTGCGACTTGTGCAAGGGGTGCCATGGCCAAAGACTATTGTATCTCCCCGGAGGGGAATGGCGGCTTCTGTGGCAGGCGGGGTGGCGGTGGGATGCCTGATCCGGGGCGGGGTGGCAGGATGCGTTGAGGGGAGCATCTTAGTTTGAGCATGCAAGAGAACTTAGCTTGCCTTCATGTTTCCTTCAGGCAATGGGCACTATAGTTTGTAACTGGACGCGGCAGTGCTCAGAGGGTTGGCTCCGCGCCGCGCTGGAATCGGAATTGGCTCCGGCCATCATCGAACGGGAGAGTGTAGTTGACGCCGCAGCGACGATTCAATTCTTCACCATCCGGACGAACATTGGCGATGGCAGGGCTGTGTATGCTGGGCAGCCTTTGGCCGGTGTACGTCTGCGCGCAGCAGACCTCGGCTTCCTCGGCTGTGGACGCGCCCGCGCCGACGGCGATTTCGCAGGCTCAGGCAGGTCAGGTTTCGTCGGGGCAGGCATCATCAAGTCAGCCACAGGGGGTGCCGCAGACTGTGGTTTCGCTGGACGAGGCCATTCGTCGCGCCCAGGCAAGCGATTCGGTGTATATCAACGCCGTGGCGAACCGCAGCGTTGCAGCGCAGAATCGCACGATTGCCCGCTCGGCGCTTCTGCCGGGGGCGAGTTACTACAATCAGTACCTGTACACCAGCCCGTTGCGCCTGAGCGAGATTCAAAGGCAACACATTCTGGCATCGGGCCAAGTGGCGTCTCCGGTGGCTTTCATTGCCAATAACGCGGTGCATGAGTATCTGAGCCAGGCGCAGGTGAACGAGAATCTGGGGCTGAACCTGTTCGCGCAATACAAGCGGGCGGGGGCGGCTTTTGCCCTGGCCACGGCACAGCAGGAGATTGCGCGGCGGGGCCTGGTGGTGAGCGTGGTGAACGGATACTTCAGCGTGCTGTCGGCGGCTGGCAAGCTGGAGGTTGCTCAGCGGGCGCTGGACGAGGCGAACCACTTTTCCAGCCTGGCGCGGAAGTTGGAAGCGGGACGCGAGGTGGCGCACGCGGATGTAGTGAAGGCGGATTTGCAGGCGCAGCAGCGCCAGCGCGATATAGCGGACGCTCAGCTCGCTGCAGAGAAGACACGACTGGACCTGGGGGTGCTGCTGTTCCCCGATCCAAGGACCGCCTATACCCTTGCGGATCAGCTGACCAGCAATGCGGCTCAGCTCCCCGCAGTTCCGCCACGCGCCGAGATCGAGGCAGAGGCGAGACAGAACAATCCTGACCTGAGGGCAGCGCTGGAGGCCGTGAACGTGGCCGAGCAGGACGTTTCGGCTGCGCGGTTTGGCTATTTGCCGACGCTGGCGCTGAACTACAGCTATGGCATTGACGCGGCGCAGTTCTCTGCGCGCGGGCCGGATGGCATCAACAACCTCGGCTACTCCGCCTTTGGGACGCTGAATATTCCTGTGTGGGACTGGTTCGCAACGCAGAGCCGCGTGAAGCAGGCGACGGTGCAGCGCGAGGTGGCGAAGACGGACTTGAGCACAGCGCAGCGGCAGTTGATCGCCAGCCTGGATGAGCTTTATAACGAGGCGCAGAGCGCAGCGCAGCAACTGCAGTCGCTGAATACCAGCGTGGCTGCCGCCCAGGAGAGCCTGAAGCTGGTGAACTTGCGCTACACGGCGGGAGAGGCGACGGCGCTGGAGGTGGTGGATGCGCAGAACACACTGACGACCACAGAGACGATGCGGGCAGACGGCTTTGTGCGCTATCGTGTCGCTCTTGCAAATCTACAAACGTTGACAGGAAAGCTGCCATGAGATCGAGCGGAATGGAAAGCCGGATGGAGAAACGAACGCAGAGCAGCTTGATGCACGTGCTTGCGGCGGCTTGCGCACTTGCAGCATTGGCCGGATGCCAGAAGACACCAGCACCGCCAGCGACGCTGGTATCCGTGCAGGCGGCGACGGTGGCGCAGCAGCGCATCACCTCGCATATTGCGGGCGACGCTGTGCTGACGCCGCTGGCGCAGGCTGCTATCGCTCCGCGCATCACTGCTCCGGTGAAGACGTATTACGTGCAGCGCGGCAGCAAGGTGAAGGCGGGCGAACTGCTGGCTGTGCTGGACAACAAGGATCTGGCAGCGGCAGCGATGGACAGCAAGGGTGGCTACACGCAGGCCCAGGCTGCCTACCAGACGACGACCAAAGCCGCCGTTCCGGAGGAGTATCAGAAGGGGCAACTGGACGTGGCGCAGGCCAAGGCGACGCTGGACCTGCAACAGAGTATCGTGAACGCGCGGCAGAAGTTGTTCGACGAGGGAGCGATTCCGGGACGGGACCTGGATACGGCGAAGGCGCAGCTGGTGCAGGCGAAGAGCGCGTATGACATTGCGGAGAGCCACCTGGCGGGTCTGAAGGCCGTGAGCAGGGAGGCTGCCCTGAAGAGCGCTCAGGGGCAGCTGGAGTCTGCCCAGGGCAAGTACGACGCATCCAGGGCGATGTTTGACTACTCGGAGATTCGCAGCCCGATCAACGGCGTGGTGACGGATCGCCCGCTGTTTGTTGGCGAGACGGCATCGGCCGGAACATCCCTGCTGACGGTGATGGACACGTCGGCGTTGCTGGCGAAGGCGCACCTTCCTCAGTCGCAGGTGCAGACGCTGAAGCTCGGCGCTCCGGCAGAGGTGACGGTGAGCGGGCTGGAGAAGCCGGTCGCGGGCAAGGTGACGCTGATCAGCCCGGCGCTGGATCCGGGAAGCACAACGGTTGAGGTCTGGGTGCGCATTGAGAATCCCAAGGGCGAGATCAAGCCTGGGACCTCCGTGCGCCTTTCCATCGACGGCGAGACAATTCCGAATGCATTGACGGTTCCGAGCGCCGCAGTGGTGACGACAACGACAGGACAGAAGACGGTGATGGTGATTGGCGCGGACAGCGTTGCGCACACCCGCCCGGTCGCGGTGGGCATTCAGGATGCGGACAACGTTCAGATCGCCAGCGGACTGAAGGCGGGCGAGCAGGTGGTCACCGTGGGCGCGTATGGCATGGACGACGGGACGCCTGTGAAGGTGGTGGCGGGAGCAGAGGACGAAGGCTCCAAGCCCTCAGCCGATGGGAAAGCGGGCGAACCAACAGCCAAGGACAGTGACGCAAAATGAGGGAACCTGTCTGGCTGAAAAAACTTGCGGCGAATTTCCGCGCTGGAACCAGGGGCGACGCTGGGTTCT
>JAJZHR010000300.1 GCA_021810815.1 Acidobacteriota bacterium
CCGCGGGGAGCGCGCCCAATGCTGTCGGAGGCCTTCTGCGGGGGCGATCCCGCGCCGCCTGCTTTGCGCTCTGCGACACCTTGCTGCAGAATGAAGCGCCGGTAATGTTGCGCTTCCGTGGTCTTGATGTCGAAGCTGGCGGTCTTTGAGAGTTGGTGCAGCCGCGCAAACACCTGCTCGAATTCGTCGGCGTTCAGCAGTTCGGCCAGCTTGCCGCGTCCTGTGGGAACCAGGAAGAAGACGCTCCACAGGCTGATTTTCAGATGCTCGATCAGCTCCACCATCTGGTCGATTTCGCCGATGTTTCTCCTGCTGAAGGTGGTGTTGATCTGCGTCGGCAGTCCGATCTCGTTCGCCCAGCGAATCGCATCGAGGGTGCGCTGGAACGAGCCTGCCATGCCGCGGAAGGAGTCGTGTGTTTCCGCCCGCGCACCATCCAGGCTCACGGCGAGCCGCGCCAGCCCGGCTTCCTTCAGTTGAACGATGATTTGCCGGGTGAGCAGAGGGGTGGCGCTTGGCGTCAGCGAGACCCGCACACCTGATGTTCGGGCGTGTCCGATCAACTCGAACAGGTCGGGCCGCTTGATGGGATCTCCGCCGGTGATCACAAACACCGGAACCTGCAGCCCTGCGATCTGGTCGATGAGATGCTTCGCCTCGCTGGTGCTCAGTTCCATCGGATGGCGATCCGGCTGGGCCGACGCCCTGCAGTGGACGCACGCAAGGTCGCACGCCTGGGTCGCCTCCCAGATCGCGATGAAGGGGCGCTCGTCAAAATCAATCGTGTTGATTTGTTGATTCATGCTCCTGATTGAACTCCCATCCCGCCGCTCCGCGCAGTGACTAAAGTCGCGCTGATAGACTTCTCAGCGTGACCACTGAACGCGTTGATCTCGCCGCCGTCTTGCAGAAGACACCGCTGCTGTCGAGCCTCACTTTGCCCGAGCTGCGCCTGCTGGCCGCTCGCACCGTGCGCAAGCTGTACAGCGCGGACGAGTTGCTGTTCTCAGAGGGAGAGCCTTGCAGCGGGCTGCACATCATCTCGCGCGGCAAGGTCCGCATCTTCAAGACATCGGTCGGCGGCCGCGAGCAGGTTCTTGCTGTGGAGGGGCCGGGCGGCTCTGTGGCCGAGCTTCCGGTGTTCGATGGAGGCCCCTATCCTGCATCCGTCGTGGCCGTTGAGGACACCGAGATCGCATTCATTTCGCGCCGCGATTTTCAGGCGTATTGCATGGAGCACCCTGAAGTGGCGATGAAGGTGCTGGCGGTGGTGGGCGCAAGGCTTCGCCGCCTGGTGGGCATCATCGAAGAGCTGTCCTTCACCACCATTCGGCAACGGCTGGTCGCGGCCCTGTTGAAGCTCGCGCAGGCGGAGGGGACGAAGACGGAGCAGGGAATCGAGTTTCTGCTGCCTGCGAGCCATCAGGAGCTTGCGAACCAGTTGGGCACCGTGCGCGAGCTGGTTTCGCGGAACCTGACCCGCCTGCAGGCCGAGGGACTGCTGGAGGTGAATGCGCGCCACATCGTCATCACGAACATGAGAGGTCTGCGCTCTCTTCTGGAGAATGCCTCGTAGGCAGGCCCCCAGTGACATAAGTTACTGCGGCGGCCTCGGATCGGCAGCTACTGTGGTGGTGGAGAGTGCCTCATGTTCACCGCCACGCAGTCCATTCGCGACATCGCCTCAGGGCATGCATCCGCAGTCCGGGTGTTCGACCGCTTCCAGATCGATCTGTGCTCGCAGGCCGAGCAGTCGCTCGAAGGCGCATGCGCGGAGCTTCAGCTCTCCGTCGATCAATTGCTGGAGAAGCTTGAGGAAGCCGAGGCCCAGGAGAGCGGCGCACCGGTGTCCGACCCCGCCGACTGGTCTTTGGAGTCGCTCATCCAGCGCATTGTGCGCGTCCATCACCAGCATGTGCGGCGGGAGCTGCCACGGCTGGTCGAGATGTCGCGCAAGGTGGCCGCCAAGCGCGGGCATCGCGCGCCTGAGCTGCATCAGGTTTCCGATCAGCTTGAACTGCTGCTGGCGGATACGCTCGCCCACCTCCAGAAGGAGGAGCAGATGCTTTTCCCCTACATCGCGCACATGGATCAGGGCGTGCTGCCGATGGAAGCCTGCTTTCGCTCCGTGTCCCACCCTGTGTTTCTGATGATGCAGGAGCATGAAGCAGGGAATTCCATCCTGGCGGAGATCAGCCGCCTGACCGACGGCTTTCAACCGCCGCCGTGGGCATGCTTGACGCATCGCGCCTTCTTCGATGGCTTGCGCGCATTCCAGCAAGAGCTGCGCCAACACATCCATCTCGAAGACGACCTTCTCTTTCCCCGCGCGATTGAGAAGGAAGCCGAACTTGGCAGAGGGAGGGAGTGATGGCAACCGCCCTTCCAATCAAAACGGCACTTCCGCCGGGCAGCGCAATGTCGATCGCCGAGACAATCCATCGCGAGCGCCAGAAGAGTCTTCTGCTGCGCGCATGGATTCTCTGCGGCCTCTTCTTCATGGCGCTGCCGGGAACATTGCTTGGCTACTCCAACCTGATGGCCATCAGCACCCATCACGGCCTCTCCAGCTTGCCTCCGGCATGGCTTGAGGGGCACGGCCACGCACAGATGTTCGGCTGGATCGGCAGCTTCATTCTCGGCATCGGCTTCTATTCGCAACCCGCAAGAGGTCGCTCGGTGGTCCGCCTGCCGCTCGCGTGCCTCACGCTCTGGTCCGTGGGCGTAGCTCTTCGCTGGCTGGCGAATATCTACAGTTGGCACTGGAGGATTCTGCTTCCTGTGTCTGCGGGCATGGAGCTGGCTGCGGTTCTGCTCTTCCTCAAGGCAGCATCGCATCACAAGATGCCATCGCCGGAAGAAATTCCGGGGAAGGGCCAGCGAGCCGATGCTAAGCCCAGGCCGAAAATGGAGATATGGATGGTCTCCGTCATGGTCGGAACGGCGGGGCTGGCTGCCGCCGTCGTCTTCGATTTCGTGGAATGCCTCATCCTTTCCGCGCGCGGTGCTTCGCCCTCTTTTCCGCACGCTCTTGACCAGAAATATCTCGTGTTGCTCGCCTGGGGCTTTCTGGTGCCGATTGTGTGGGGCTTCTCGGCGCGCTGGTTTTCTGCCTTCCTCGCGATCCCCAAGCCGGATGCCCGCTGGGTGCGGGTCGCTCTGCTGCTGGACGTTCTCGGTGTGCTTGTTGGCGTGGCTGGCTGGAGCATGTTGGCGACCATGCTTCTGACATCAAGCGCGGTTGCGATCCTGCCGGCGCTCCATCTCACGCGTCGCCCCAACGGGCCGGCCAAGGTGCAGGGAATACATCCCAGCTTCCCGTTCTTCATCCGCATGGCGTACTTCTGGCTCGCAATTGCCGGCGGCATGAGCATCTGGGCGGCCAGCGCAGATATGCACGGCGGTATATGGGGAGCCTCGCGCCACGCCTTGACGGTGGGCTTCGCGGCCACCATGGTCTTCTCGATCGGC
Organism: Acidobacteriota bacterium; assembly: GCA_021810815.1. Classification (GTDB taxonomy): domain Bacteria; phylum Acidobacteriota; class Terriglobia; order Terriglobales; family Acidobacteriaceae; genus JAJZHR01. The sequence continues at coordinate 3,472 of JAJZHR010000300.1, forward strand.
CCGCGCATCCTGCCCCACTTCGGCGGCGTGCGCGCCCTCTTCAGCAAGCGGCTGATGCTGGCCAGCCTGGTGCTGTTGCAGTCCGGCTGCTCTCTGCGCGTCTTCTCCGAGCCGCTCGCCTACGAGGGCATCGCAAACTTCGCATGGAAGACGCTGCCCATCTCCGGCATGTTGGAGCTCAGCGCTGTGCTTCTCTTCGCGCTCAACATGTCGCTCACGCTGCTCTTCGGACGCTCCTCCTTTGCCCCTCAGGAAGCGAGCGCGTGAAGCTGCTGATAGCGTGCCAGCGGGCCGCCTCTGAGGCATAGTTTCTCCTGCAACTTTGTCCGACGACTCTTTGAGCGAGGTGTAGCTGCGTCGCAGAAATAATTGCGAATGCCAGCGCATCCAAACGCCTTCAATGTCAGTTTATCCAGCCTCTCGCTGTACTCCGGATTGCGGACACTTACAGAGGCACTTACTCGATACAACTCCACGCAAGCCCTGTGACAAAAGTCCCTGCATTGGATTCGGTCCCACTCTAGTGTGGTGACTGCAACCACTGTTTTGAGGAAACGGGCCTATGGACATCTCGATTATCTCTGCTATTCCCTGGCAATTTCGCCCATCCGGATGTAGTTCGTCCCCTTGGATCTATCCCGCGATCTGTGCTCTCCACGTCTTGCTCAAGGTTGACTTCAGCCCAGTTCTGCTTCCAGGCAGACTCCACTCCATTTCTCAATCGAGGAGGCGCAATGTCCTATAAACGCTATTGGATCGCACTCACCATCGTCGTCCTTGGT
>JAJZHR010000301.1 GCA_021810815.1 Acidobacteriota bacterium
ATGGGATCTCCCCAGCCATCTGGTCGGCGTAGAGCTGGTAGAGGGTGTTGACGCGCGACTGCTGCACGCCAGCGATGGCGTAGAGGCGCGCAGGAGGGATGAGATCGTGCAGGGCCTTCTCCGCGGCGATGTTGCGGGCGTCGCGATAGCAGAAGGGGTCTGCGAGAGGCTTGCCATCCTGATCGAGGCGAACGTAGTCCACCGCCCATCCATCGACGGCGATGGAGGCGACGCCTTCGGTGGCTATCTCGGCGCAGCGGCGCAGGCCGACTTCAAGGCCGCTCCAGATCTGCTCGATGTCCCAGCGCAGCTCAGGGCCATGCTTCCCCAGGCGCTCAACTGCGGCGTTGGGGAAGCGATGGACCATCTCGATGTGCGGCAGAGTTCCCTGCTTGCCGATGCGCCAGCGGAGCAGAGAGACACGACAGCTCTCGGCCCCGAGGTCGATCGCGATCAGAGCGCGCGTATCGCGTGGCGCACCGGACAAAGCAGGGCTGCTGCCTGCGCTCGCATGGCCAGCCTGGCTCACCTTAGGAACGCCTCCGTGAGTCCGCCGTCGACCGGAATCAGATGGCCTGTGGTGCATCGCGCGCGCGGCCCAGCGAGGAAGAGAATCGCCTCGGCGCAGTCCTTGGGGTCGATTGGCTGATGCGTCAGCGTGCGCTTGGCGTAGAACTCCGCCAGCGACGTGCGCAGCTCCTCGTCCGTCTCAGACTCCTTGAACGCGATCTTGTACTTGCTGAGCGAGGCGATGACGCGGTCGCGCGGGAACATCGTCGATCCCTTCACAACGGTTGCCGGGCTGATGCCGTTGACGCGCACCTTCGGCGAGAGGCCGATGGCGAGTTCGCGCACCAGGTGGCTGAGGGCAGCCTTGCTGACGTCGTAGGCCTCGCTTCCGCGCTTGGCAACGACGGCGTTGGCGGAGCTGGTGAGAACGATGCTGGCGTCCACTCCCTGCTCGCTGAAGAACTTCGCAGCCTCTTCGACGAGCAGATAGTTGGCGGTCACGTTGACTTCCAGCGTGAGCGCCCACTGCGCGTCGGTGATGACACCGTCGGGCGAGGACGGGAACATGGCGGCCGTATTCACCAGAATGTCCAGGCCGCCGAAACGTGCGAACACCTCGCGCAGAGCGGTCTTGATGGCTTCGCGGCTGCGGATGTCGATGCTCACCGCGAACACAGCTTCCTTGCCAGCGATCTTCGCTGCCTGCTCGGCCACGGCCTGAGCGCCGGCGAAATCCCTGTCGGCGACGGCGATGTGGGCTCCGCGCTCGGCGGCGAGCAAGACCACTTCCTTGCCGATGCCACTGCCTCCACCGACCACCAGCACCACGCGGCGGCTCAGCTCCTTCTCCGGCGGCTGGCGGCGAATCTTCGCCTCCTCCAGAGCCCAATACTCGATGCGGAAGGCCTCGGACTCCGGCAAAGCGACGTAGTTGGTATGAACCTTGAATTCCTTCGTCGATGCGGCAGGACCGGCCTGCGGAAGTTCGCTGGGGACTTTGCCGCCGAAGCCAAGAGCGCTTGCTCCCTGCATGACATGGATCGCGTTCACATAGAACTCGCCGGTGATGCGCGACTCGGTCTTGTTCTTGCCGAAGCTGAACATGCCCAGGCCGGGAACCAGCACCACGGTCGGGTTCTGGTCGCGCATGGCGGGAGACTCCGGCAGGGCCTGCTTTTTGTAATAGGCGGCGTAGTCCTCGCGATACCTGGCAAGCGCCGACGCGATGTCCTGCTTCAATCCCTCCACACCTGTCTTCGCGTCCCAGCCGACGAACAGCGGCCGAATCTTGGTGCGAATGAAGTGGTCGGGGCAGCTGGTTCCCAGGTAGGCGAGCTTCTCAGCGTCGTGCGAGCCGGCGAACTGAAGAACTTCCGGCAGGTCGGTGAATGTGCCCAGCAAGCGCTGCTTCGCCGAGACCTGGCCGCGCAGATAGGGCATGATCTCGGCCGCAATGCGCGCGCGATCCGCGTGGGCCGCGACCTTCGCTCCGCCGAAGACCTTTTCGCCCAGCTTCTCTCCGTGGGCGGCCACGAACTGGCCCAGGTGGTCGATGACGGTGATGGTGTTCAGGTAGCTTTCGCGCTGGGTCTGGCCCCATGTGAAGAGGCCGTGGCCGCCGAGAACGACGCCATCGCAGCCGGGGTTGTCCTGCACCACCTTGCGCAGCATCATGCCCAGCTCGAAGCCGGGGCGCTGCCAGGGGAGCCAGACCAGCTTGTGGCCGAACTCCTGGTTGAACTGCTGCATCTTCTCGATGCCGTTGGCAGAGGCGGCAAGAGCGATGCCCCAGTCGGGATGGAGATGGTCCACGTGCGGGAAGGGCAGATATCCGTGCAGGGGGGTGTCAATGGAGGCGGCGACGGGATTGTTGTTGAAGGTGCAGAGGGTGTACTTGGCCACCATCTCATCTTCGTTGGCGACGCCGCGGTAGCTCTTCTCCAGCGCGAGCAGCTTGTCCATGTAGAGCGTCGCGAAGCCGGACCGCTTGATGCTGCCCAGATCGCCGCCGGAGCCCTTCACCCAGAGAACGGTCGTCTCCTTGCCGGTGAGCGGGTCAATCTCCTGGAGCTTGGAGCTGGTGTTGCCGCCGCCGAAGTTGGTGATGCGGAGATCGGAGCCGAGCAGGTTGCTGCGGTAGCGCAACAACTCCGGCCCATCCAGCTTGCTTGCCACAGCGTCGTCCCAACGATCTTCCAGATAGCTCAATCCCACTTGATTTGTCATTTGCTCCCGTATCCTCTTCCCCGCAAGTTCCCCGCGAGGGCCGCAAGGCTCGTGCTTCCGCCGAGTTCGCACCGGCAAATCCGTCCGGCGCAATACCTGCGCGACGCCCCAAACCATCATCCCACGGAGAACTGCAATAGGGCAATTATTCCCGCAGGGAAAGCAGTTTCGATGCTGCGCCACGGACTACTCGCCAGCAAGCAGAACGCGCAAGCCCGGAAAAGCGGCCCTGTGATGCCTGTCGTCGAAGGTAAGCAGCCGATAACGATGGAACTGGGCATGCGCGCCGATCACAAAGTCGGCGAGGCTGGGGCGGGGCCCAGTCCCCCGCCCCAGCCTGCGTCGCTTGGTGTACGCCTGGAATGCATTCCCGGCAAGCCGCCATTCCTGTTCGCCGAAGTCCCAGTCGACGCGAATCGCAACGTCGGCAAGGAAGCGATCCAGCATGTCCTCCGTGCGTCCCGGACAGGCGAGCAACTCCGCGTAGACGGCTCCAGACAGAACCAATGGTCCTTGCGACAGTGCATGGTCAAGGGCTGCACGCGCCGCATCGCTCCAGGCTTTATCGTCGTCCCAAAGGCCGACCAGGACATTGGTGTCGAGCGCCGTCGTCATTCGCCTCGCATCTCTCGAAGCGCCTTCAGGACGGCCTCTTTTCCAGAGCCCAAACCCGGGTTTCCAATGCCGCGATAGCGCTCGAAGCGGCTCTCTGTCCGCACCGGAACAATGCTCATGACGCCCTTGCGCCGTTCGAAAGCGAGCCTGTCGCCCGCGCCCACGCCCATCTCCTGCCGTATCGCGCTCGGAATCGTGATCTGGCCCTTGCTGGTGATCTTCGCTGTGACTGCCATGGCACCCTCCTTACTGAAAGAGTATACGCCTTACTTTTCCCAGAAAGAGGTCCGCATCCCTACCCGTGGACCGTTCCTGGAGTCACCATCTTGTGCTCGATGTAGTTGTAGGGAGGGAGGGTTTGACCACGGAGGATCGCGAGTCCGAGGTTGATGAGGTTGGGGCCATAGTTGCTGGCCTCGTGCGACACGGAGCCGATCACGGGCCCCTCGTTGGCGCGCATCTCCTCCATCATCTCGGGAATGCAGTCCTGCCCGACAATGACGACATGCTTGGCGCGTTTCAACTCGCGCACCGCGTGCAAGGCTCCGAGAGCGCTGGTGTCGGTCACTGCGGCGATAAGGATGCGCTTGTCCTTGGGGTGGCGCTGCAGAAAGTCGGCAGTGAACTTGTAGCTTTTGTCGCGCATGCCGTGGCTGTCGAAGCGCACGAAGGATTCGATCGGCGTATCGGAGAGCCTGCTGCGCACTCCCTCAAAAGCCCCCGTGATGCGGCTCTGGACGAGCGATCCAGCCTCTGACAGATCCAGGCCGAGCACCCAGTCCGCCTTGCCCTCCCACTTCGACAGGGCATAGTTCGCGAGCAGTTCGCCGGCCTCGAAGCCAGAGCGGTAGTTGTCCACGCCGAAATAGGTTGCGTGGGGGTGCGGA
>JAJZHR010000302.1 GCA_021810815.1 Acidobacteriota bacterium
TTGCGCACCGCCTCATGCACCAGCGGAGCGGCCATGGAGCAGGACGGGCATTCCAGGTCCTCGAACTCATAAATGGCGACGCGCGCTCCGGGCGGCGGCTTCAGCATGGACTTGTCGCCCGCTCCCTTGGAGCCCTGCGCGACGGCGGCCAGGGGAAGCATGAGTGCGAGAAATGCAAAGGTTGTGCTGCGGATTTTGCCGGCGTTGAACTTCATTGCGCTCCTGTGGCGATGCTTCTTGTCCGTCCAGAAAACCTGTAAATCTAATGACTCCATTTTAGCAAGCGGAGTGAGCCGTTGCGGGCGCAGAAAGCAGCGGCAGGCTGCGTCCGCTCCCTGTCCCGGCTGGTCTACTCGGCGCATGTGTTCGCCACCGGGGCAAGGCTGGCCGCGGCGCGGCGGCTGCAGTCCAGGAACAGCTCCAGCAGCGCCGATCTCGCTCCCTTCCGCCAGATCAGCCCGACGGGAACTTTCAGGTCGCCGTCGCGCAGACGCACGAAGCGCACGCCCGGCCTTGGCGTCCGCGCGATGGCGGAGGCCATCATGCTCACTCCCGCCCCGGCCGCCACCATCTGCAGACGGCCCTCGATGCTTTCTATTTCGCCCGCGATGATCGGCGTGATCCCCGCTTTCGTCCACGCCTGGCGGATCAGGTTGCGGACGCCGTTCAACGCTCCGGGAGCCACCAGCCAGCTCTCATGGGCCAGGTCGGCGAGGCCGATGCAGGCGCGCCGCGCCAGCCGATGCCCCTTGGGCAGAGCGACCACTCCCTCTTCCGTGATGAGCTGTTCGCACAGGAAATTCCCCGGCTCCACAATCGGGTAGAGGAAGCAGACGTCCACGCTGCCGCTCGAGAGCGCCTGGTGGAAGTCCTGCAGCCGGACGTCGATCAGGTTCAGCTTCGCCTCCGGAGCGTGCTGCTGGAACTCGCGGATGATCTCCGGCAGCAGGTCGTAGTGGGCCACCGCTCCGATGGCCACGTTGAGCTGCCCCACCAGCCGCTTCTGGCTGCTGCGCGCCTCCTCGGACGCCAGGCTGACCAGCGCCATGATCTCCACCGCGCGCGCATGGAAAGCAGCTCCGGCAGCGCTGATTTCCACGTGGCGGCGGTCGCGGTGGAACAGGCGCACGCCCAGCTCCTCCTCCAGCGACTTGATCTGCTGGCTCAGCGGTGGCTGCGCCATGTTCAGGCGGCGCGCTGCGCGGTTGAAGTTCAGCTCCTCCGCGACGGCGAGGAAATAGCGGATGTGGCGAAGTTCCATAGGCTTTCTTGTGGCTGGCGCGGACGTCCCGGCTGTTGTTCCTTTGCATCGAAGCAGCCTGCGGCTGCATCGAAAGGAAGTCGTTGCACGGCGCTGCTCCCTGCGGCTTTGTCCTGCGCCCTGATACTTTTATGATATTTGAACACGGTCGCAAGCTGTATTGGACGCAGACCGCCGCAAGCGGAGAAACTTGGAAAGAGGATCAAGCTGGGAATGGAGCGTATCGAGAAAGTGGATGCGAGGACGGCCGGAGCCGCTGGTTGGCGTTCGCTCGCGCTCGCGTTCGCTGTGGCCGCCTCCTCTGTGGCTGCGTCTGGGCAAATGACGTCCCCCGGCAGCTCTGCCAGCGACCCCTTCCTGGGCAGCGTGACCGTCGCCAAAGTGACGCCTCAGGCCTTGCGCGTTTCGCTGGATCAGGCCATCGATATGGGTCTGCGGCAGAATCTTGGCATGGTGCTGCAGCAGCAGAGCCAGCGCTCCACCGAGGCAGAGACGCTCACCGCCTTCAACGCCCTGATGCCCTCCATCTCCGCGCAGGCGCAGACCAGCGTGCAGCAGTTTGACCTCGTTGCCCTCGGCTTCAAGCCATCGCTGCTGGCGCAGGCTGCTCCCGGTGTCCACGTCAGCTCCATCGTGAAGGTGGATGTCACCAGCGCGCAGTTGAATCTCTCGCAGGTCCTCTTCAACGCGACGGACTTCGAGCTGTATCGCACCGCCAAAGAGGATGTTGCGGCGGCCCGCCTGAACACGCTGAACGCACGCGGCACGGTGGTGGTCGGCGTGGCCGACGCGTATTTGCAGGTGCTGGCCGACCAGGCGCAGGTGGACAACGCGAAGGCGCTGCTCGCCGCGGACGACCTGTTTCTCCGGCAGGCTCGCGATCAGGATCAGGCGGGCGTGGCCACCCACCTCGATGTCCTGCGCGCGCAGGTGCAGGATCAGGCCCAGCAGGAGGCTCTGGTCGAAGCCCAGGTATCCGTGGACAAGGACAAGATCGCCCTGAAGCGCCGTATCGGCGTCGATCCCGCTCAGGCGATCCAGCTGACCGACCCCGCCCCCTATGACGAGCTTGCGACCCTGTCTCTGGACGAGGCGAAGACCATCGCCTTCGGCCGCAGGAAAGACTACCTGGCACTTCTGGCCCAGATTCGCGCCTTGCACTCCGAGCGGAAAGCTGTCCGCTACGAGCGGCTGCCGACCCTCAGCTTCAACGGAAACTATGGCGTCACCGGAGAAACCCACGGCCTCTATCACGGCACGTTCTACGCCGCTGGCAACCTTGACTTCCCCATCTTCAAGGAGGCCCAGTTGCGCGGCGACAGGGAAGTGGTCGAAGCGCAACTGAGCGGCCTGCTGCAGCGCGCAGGCGACCTTCGCGTGGCCATCGACGGCCAGTTGCGCTCCAGCCTGCTGGACGTCAAGGCCGCCGACCAGCTCGTCGCGGTCGAGCGCAGCCAGGTGGAGCTGGCGAAGGAGGAAGTGGACCAGGCAACGCAGCGCTTCCAGGCCGGCGTCAGCGACGACCTGCCCGTGGTGCAGGCCCAGGCCACGCTCGCCAACGCCCAGAGCAGTCTGGTGAACGGCCTCTACCAGTACAACCAGGCCAAGCTCGCCCTGGCGCGCAACACCGGTGTCGTCGAAACCCAGTACAAGGACTACCTCGGCCAATAATCGCTGTGCGTCGGCGGCTCCGCAAAGCGATGGAGTGTGCAAGCATAGAGCTACGCCATGCCTGACCCATCGCGCCGAGAAATCCTCCCCAGAAAACACGGAAAGCCGCATGCCGCCGAGGAGGCGGGCGATATCGCCGCAGGCGGAGCCGCCTTCCAATCGCGCGACTTCCGCAGGTACCAGATGGCGCGCCTGCTGGTGATTCTCGGCGCCGAGGCGCAGTCCATCGCCGTTGCCTGGCAGGTGTACCAGACCACCCACAGCGCTCTCGCCCTGGGCTACACCGGTCTCGCTCTTTTCCTTCCCGGGCTCCTCTTCATGCTCCCTGCGGGCCACGTCGCCGACCGCTACGACCGCAGGCACGTCGTCCTCGTCTGCTATACGCTGCAGGTGGTCTGCACCAGCACCCTGCTGTGGATCGCCATGCACAAGCCCGGCAGCATTTTCCCCATCTACATCGTCCTCTTCGTCATCGGTCTGGGAAGAGCCTTCAGCAGCCCCGCCAGCTCCGCACTTCTGCCCCACCTCGTACCGGAGAAGAGCTTCGTCAACGCCGTCACATGGGGAGCCACCATCTTCCAGCTTGCAAACGTCGTTGGCCCTGCCCTGGGCGGCATCCTCTTCACGCTGCCTCTCGCCGGATGGGCTGGCCCCTTTGCTGGAGCTCCCGTCGTCTACATCGCCACGCTCATCACGCTTGTCGCCTTCCTTGCGCTGGTGGGCTCCTTGTCCGTGCGTCCAGGAAGAATGGAGAAGCGTGGCTTCTCCAGCCAGACCCTCCTCGCCGGCCTGCGCTATGTGGTGCGCAACAAGATCCTTCTGGGGTCGATCTCGGTCGATCTCTTCGCCGTGCTGCTGGGCGGAGCCGTGGCCCTGATGCCCATCTTCGCCGTGGACGTCCTCCACGCCGGCGCACGCGGTCTTGGCCTCCTGCGCGCAACCCCGGCCATCGGCGCTCTCACCATTTCGCTCACCCTTGCCTGGAAGCCCGTGCGACGCCACGCGGGCATGTTGATGCTGGCATGCGTCGGCTTTTTCGGGCTCGCAACCGTCGGCTTCGGACTGTCGAAAAGCCTTCCCCTCTCTCTCATCGCGCTCTACTTCATTGGCGCCAGCGATATGGTGAGCGTCGTCATCCGCGCATCCCTCCTCCAGATCGCCACGCCCCCGGAGATGCGCGGCCGCGTCAGCGCCGTCAACTCCGTCTTCCTCGGAGCATCCAACGAGTTCGGCGAGTTTGAAAGCGGCGTCACCGCCCACTGGTGGGGAGCCGTGCGCGCCGTGGTCATCGG